>PIVQ01000043.1 GCA_003354055.1 Desulfobacteraceae bacterium
AAAGACCATACCATATTATTAACAATAAGGAGACTCTCATGAGCGTATTGGTTGGAAAAAATGCACCGGAATTTACAGCAACAGCAGTTGAAAAAGATCAGATCATTGAAAATTTCACCCTTTCTGAATTTAAGGGGCAATATGTCGTTCTTTTCTTCTATCCTCTGGATTTTACTTTTGTATGCCCGACAGAACTGCATGCCTTCAGTGATCAACTGGAAGAATTTGAAAAACGGAATGTAAAGGTAGTCGGTGTCAGCGTTGACTCTCATTTTTCCCATCTTGCATGGTTGAATACCCCAAAATCAAAAGGGGGAATTCAGGGTGTGGCCTACCCCATTGTTTCAGATCTGAACAAAACCATTTCCCGGGACTACGATGTGCTGGTGGATGGTGCCGGTATTGCTTACCGCGGACTTTTTCTTCTGGACAAGGATCATGTGGTAAGGCATCAGGTGGTAAACGACCTTCCCCTTGGAAGAAATGTTTCTGAAACCCTGCGCATGGTGGATGCCCTTCAGTTTACTGAAAAACACGGTGAGGTCTGCCCGGCCAACTGGAACCAGGGTGATAAGTCCATGAAGCCCACCCAGAACGGGCTTGAAGATTTCTTTAAATAAAAAAAATGCCTAATCTTTGCTCTTTATAACTTATAGATTTTAGTAAGACAGAAAAAACGGCCGGAACTAGCCATTCCGACCGCTTTTTTTATTTATCTATCTAACAGAAACCACAGGGCAGGATGCTGTAAGGATAACAGCCTGGGCTGTTGAACCGAACAAAAGCTTGCCAACCTTGGAACGGCTTTTTACGCCCATCAGGATTTCATCCACCTGTTTTTCATTGGCAAAAGCAACAAGATCTTCTCCGGCTTCAAGTCCCCGGATAAGAAGATGTGTCTGGCAGTCGACCCCTTTTTCTGCAAAATACGTTTTGGCCTGTTCCAGGTTCTTTTCCGCATCAACAATTTTTTTCTGATCAGGTTCGCCCGCATCTCTCATTGAGGTCACCACCAGTACTACTGCATTAAATGCCTTGGCATGGGTCACAGCAAGATCCAGAAGATCTTTGCCGACATTAATTCCCTTGTAACCAACCAGAATTTTCATAGCTGCTCCCTTATTTATAATATTTTAAATGGTTCGACCTATATGGTAAAGTAGGCCCGGATGGCTGCACAATAAAAGATTTGGCCGGTATGCACAAGAGAAAAATCAAAGACCACCCGGCCTGATTCTTCAAAATTGCCTCAACCCACTGCCATACCCTGATGAGACACTAAAACACGGATTGAGAGCAGTGGAAGGCCGGTTCTCGAAAATCTCGGGAGAAAATATTGGTTTTTTTCGTAAAGTATTGTAAACTGCAAACATGACATGAGTTCTGTCTGACACACCTAAACCATTCAGGTTAAATACGCGATAAAAGGAAACTGATGAAAGCTGAGAGTCAAAAAGCTACCATTGTACGCCTCCTAATGCAGTCCAGGTATTTAAAGCATATTGAAGCGGGAAAAATTCAGCAGTTGGCCAGGATCGCTACCTTGCAGCGTCTTACAAAAGGAGAAACATTACTCCGGCAGGATGAAACCAACCGCAATGTTTATATCATTGTAACCGGGTCTGTGTCCGTATTCATTGACAAGGAGTTTATTTATAATCTCTGCAGGACCGGAGACATTTTAGGAGAGATGAGTGTCATTACCGGAGGGCCTTCAAATGCCACCATTTCAGCGGACAGGGATGTGGATCTTATTGAAATTCCATCCAAAACCTTAAAGCAGATTCACGGAAACAAGGCTCATAATCTTCACTCGGCGCTTTACCAATGGTTTTCAAATATACTTACGGATAAATTGTATAAAACATCCCAGAAGGCCAAACAATTTGAACGGATCAGCCGTAACCTTCAGCTCGACCTTGCTGAGGCAAAATCCACCCAGGAAAAGATTTTTTCATCCCATACCCATCCCATTGAAAACTTTCCTTTGACCTTGAAGTGCGAATTTTCCAATATCCTCGGCGGTGACCTGTATGCTGTTTATCCGGTTGATGAGGAAAATTACGGTATTCTTATCGGTGATGTATCAGGCCACGGGACCGGTGCCTGTTTGATTTCAATGATGATCTTGAATCTTTTCACAGCTTTTTCCACAGGGCACCAATCATCCAGATCTGTCGTTGCGGAAATCAACCGCCTGTCTCTTCAGTTCATGCACCAGGGAAAATTTGTCACCCTGTTTTACGGTATTTATAATCCTGAAACCCGAAAGCTTTCCTATACCAATGCAGGCCACCACCCTGCCCTTGTCCTTCGCAGAGATAAAATTTTAATGCTGCCCGCCACCAACGGGATCCCCGTCGGGGTTCTGGACAGCAGGCAGGCTCTGTATGAGGAGGCGTCTTTTTTCATGGAAGCAGGAGACCGGCTCATCCTTTTCACGGATGCTGTTTTTGAAGAGCGACCTGAAAATAACGGTGTTTTTAAAGGACTCGCAGGTCTGGCCGACTATCTGAATACCGCCTGGTCCAAATCCTCTCCAAACCTAGTTGAGGAGATTTATCAGCTAAGAATGAAAGCGTCTCAAGGTATTTTACCAGATGACTTTACACTGATGATTTTTGACCAAGTAGAAGAACTGGCTTCAACTACCTCTAATTAAAAGACCATCTGTAGAAATGGTAAACACCTGAACAATTGAGGTGGTCTATATGTTCAGGCCATTGCAGATAATGCAACGGCCTGGCTGTAAATTTCAACTTTTGATAAAATCAAAGATTCTGCAAAACCCCTTCAGAGTAATCCAACCGATTCTGTTGTCTCCGGATTTTACCGCTGCTGGTTTTGGCAATCGTTCTCTGTTTGAGAAGAACCACATCATCGAGAGTAATCCCGTGGTCCCTGGAAACAGCTTTACGGATGTGATTACAAATTTGAGTTCTGTCGCTGTCATAAAAAGCCTGTCTGATTTCCACAACAGCAATAACCTGCGGCTCTTTATCATGGGCAATGGAAAAAACGGCGCAACACCCATCCCTGCAGGCAGGATGGCTCTTATCTATGGTAAATTCAATATCATTTGGATATTGATTCTTTCCCCTTAGGATAATAACATCTTTCATTCTGCCTGTGACAAAAAGTTCTCCGTTGGATAAAAAACCCAGATCCCCGGTTTTCAGAAAAGGACCGTGCCCCGAACAGGAAAGGTAGCCGTTAAACTCGTCATTTTTAACACCGGGTACCCCGTGGTATCCTTTGGCAACACTTGGACTTTTAAACCAAATTTCACCGATTTCATCTTCTTTAAGACGTTTTGAAGAGACCGGGTCAACGATTGCCAGAACATTATCTCCTATTGATTTTCCGCACCCGATCACAGAAGAGGCATCATCAGGAACCGGTGGTAAGGCCGTGGACACCCCACCACTCTTCCGGCTTATTCTAACCTTTTTTACCACAGGGCGTATCTCTCTTTTTCCTCCGGAAACAATAAGCGTTGCTTCGGCGAGACCGTATGCCGGATAAAATGCTTCCTCCCTGAAGCCGCATTGCTCAAATTTTTTTGAAAATCCGGAAATGGTGTCGTGCCGGACAGGTTCAGCAGCATTAAAGGCCACGCTCCAGGCAGTCAGATCCAGGGATTTTATTTGGGCATCTGAAACTTTTCTTGTACACAAATCATACGCGAAATTCGGTGCCAGGGACATGGTTGCGGAAGTTTTGGAAATGGTCTCAAGCCAGCAGAAAGGATTCCGGATAAAATCAAACGGGCTGAACAATATGTCTGAAATGCCGTAATACATGGGAAACATAATACCCAGTATTAACCCCATATCATGGTAGTGGGGAATCCAAATCACCATTTTATCCTTGTCAGAGACACTCAAGTAGCTCCCTAAGGAAACCAGGTTATGAACAAGGTTCCCATGGGTAACTTCCACCCCTTTGGGGGCTGATGTCGAGCCGGAGGTATATTGGATCAGGGCGGTATCATCCTTTGATACCGACAGGGGAATGTCTCCGGCAGTCCGGGCTGACACCAGGGTATCTGTTTTGATCCATTGTATATGACGAAGTTGGGTAAACTCGTCTTTAAGATTTTTAAACCGGTTATAAGTATTGGAATCGATTAAAATATGCCCGGGGTTTGAATCTTCTATAATGGCAAGAAGCCGTTTGATTTCAGAGCCTGTGTCCGGCAGATATATTGGAATGGCAGTGACTCCGGCCAGGCAACAGCCGTAAAAAGAAACGATGAAGTCCATGCCGGCCGGATACATCAGAATTGCTTTTTTTCGGCGCAGTCCTAATTTTTCAAACCACAGGGCAAGACTCGTCGCCTGCTTAGCTGCCTGGCCAAAGGAGAGTATCAATTCCGAGGCCTGGTTCTTTCTATTGAACCGGACAAACGAATAGGCATCCTTTTCAGGCTGACAGGATGCGTAATGCATCAGGGCATGCCCGATAGTTTGAAATTGCGTTTTTTGCTGATGAATTGCAGGTCTCATTTCAGGTTCCCCCTGTCCATGTATCCCGGGTTAGGGTCCATTTCCTGCACATTGTGATTCAATTTGCTATTTATCACCTCCACAACGGCGTTGACGGAATTTAAGGACATTATCTCATTGTTGTCGATATCAACATCGAACTCTGATTCCAGTGCAATGGCAAGATCAACATAAATAAGGGAGTCCATATCAAATGTATCCTCATCAGTACCGATAAACGCATGATCTGAAAATGAAAGGGTCAACAGCGCTCTGATGCGTTTTTTTGTGGTATCATATTCTTTTGTTTCAATGCTCATGGGTCTTTCCTAAAAATTATATCCATACCTGTGGCTGATTCTCTTTGGGGGCATCAGCCGTCATTTACCAAATAATATGGGCCACGGAATATGAGAATCCGCCGCCGCCGCTGATCAGCAATACCGAATCTCCCTTTTTCAGACAATTGTCCTGAGCCGCACGGTCCATGAGAACCGGTATGTTTGCAGATGCAAGGTTTCCGAGATCGTTATATGTATTAACAGGTGATTTTTCCTGTTCAACACCGAGTTGCTTTAGAACCGAATAGGTCACGTTATCCCCCAGTTGATGGAGGAGCAATACATCCTGGGTACGTACATCCATGTCCCATTTATCCATGGTTTCCTCAACAAACTCGACAATTCCCCTTCTCCACTCGGAAGATATGTTTCGTGCATCTGTCCAGAACCCAAGAAGCCTGTTTTTTTGATACCGTGTATCCGGAAGTCTTGAATTGGCAACCGTAACAATAGAAGCATCCCAGTTTATGGTCTCATTTTTTTCCCGGATTTTTTTTAACACACTGCCATTGCCTTCCCGGCTGAGAATGACACTGCCTGCCCCGGTTCCGAGCAACAGATTACTGAACCGGTTATCCGCTTGGTCCATGGTATCAAGGGCCAGGTTCTTCTGGAAAACATGGGGCATCTCAAAGGGAGCTTCACAGGCAACGATAAGGACGTTTTTGCACCTGCCCGATTCCAGGAACAAACTTGCAATACTCAGACTTTTCATAAAACTGTTGCATGTATCGTTTACATCAAAATAAATGCCCCGTACAAGATCTAGCTCATGGGCGATCAGTGCTGCCAGGGTCGGCTCCCGCACAGGATTGGTTATCCCTGTACCAATGATGCAGTCTATCTCACTCGCATATATGCCGGCCTTTTCTATGGCTGTCTTTGCTGCACTCAGTGCCAGGTCCACATAGCTATCTTTAGCCGTGCATGCAGAACGGGTCCGGTTGCCCAGGAATTCAAGCTTTTTTGAAAATGAGTATTGGATGAATGCCAGTTCTTCGGTATTAAACCCAAGTTGATTGTTTTGAATAAACATTTGAATCACATCGTCATTTGTTATGCGCTTGTCCGGCACACAACTGCTGACGGATCTCAGGATAATGTCCAAACTATCCTCCTTTCGTATAAGGTCATCTCTAATTATTGCCTTTTGTCAGATTGCAGAGCCTTGAACTAAATCCGGAATTCCAACTATTAGAGATGACCATTAAGGTGTATAAATGTCCGATCTTTTAATTTCCCTTATCATTCAGAGGTCTTCAGGCAACAGAGGCCAAGTCCTTTTCCAGTTTTTTCTCGATGAATGCAGCTATAGTTTGGACCTTTGAAAAATTATCCTCTGTCAATTCCTCCGGGGAAATGATGATCGAATATTTATTTTCAATATATGACATCAGTTCAAGCATGGTTAAAGACGATACAATGCCTGATTCATATACTTCCGTATCCTTGGAAAGTTCTTCTTTTCGGATTTTGCTCTTTGTGCTTATAAATTGAATCAAATCGTTGGTAATACGCATATGGAGTTCTCCTGTGTTGAACCTTTTTTAATTATTGGGTTTCAGTGAATTGGAAACAGCGCCCGGACTGGCTCAGGACGCAGATCTGTCCGCACCATAGTAGCTGTCAAAGGCATAGGCGATATGACGGATAAATTTTTCTCCGGTTTTATTAATTTTGATTTCTCCTGAATCTAAAAATTCAACTAGCCCGTCCCGCTTGTAGTCGGTCAATGTCTCCATCTCTGCCTTAAAATAGTCGTCAAATTGAATCTTGTATTTCTGGCTGATCTCCTCCTTGTTTATTTTAAAATCACACATGATATGCTGCTGGATGATCTCGTTTCGAATGAGATCATCCAATGTCATTTCGTGGCTCATATTTTCAATCAAGGGTAGCCTTCCTGCATTCACATCTTCCTGATACGCCTTAAGGGAAGTCTGGTTATGGAAAAAATTGCCGCCGAAGGATGAGATAGCAGAATTTCCAAACCCGATGAACTGCTTTCTGTCCTCCGCGGAATACCCCATGAAATCACGGATAATACCGGAGGATACGGCGGATTGGTAAAGGGGATGGGTTTCCTTGACAAAGTGATCATATCCGACCTTGCGGTATCCGGCCGCCTCAAAACGTTTTTCGGCATTCTCAGCCATCAGAACCCTTAGAAAGGAATTGGGAATACTTGCGGCCGGTATTGCTTTTTGCATGGGAAAAAGCATGGGATGGTGGACATAGGTAAACATGGCCACCCGGTCAGGGTCCATGGCAATAATATCGGTAACAGTGCTTTCAAGTTCGTTGATACCCTGGAACGGAAGACCGTAGCATAGATCCACATTCACCTTGAAGCCAGTTTCCTTTGCATCCTCTATCAATTTTCTGACAACGCGTTTTTCATGATTTCGGTTGATGGCTTTTTGTACCCTTTTATCAAAATCCTGAACACCATAGCTGATCTCATCAAAGCCAAGGGATTTTAGAAGTCGCAGTTTTTCCTTTGTTATGATCTCATCATCCGGATATCCTTCAATTGAGAGTGTGGTATTGTCACCTGAATCAAAACTGACATGGGCCAACAGCGTGTTGAAAATCGTGTCGATCTGCCGACAGGTCAGATAGGTTGGTGTGCCGCCTCCCCAGTGCATCTGTCTTACGCCCTTAAAGTGGTCACGGCCGAGCAGGCTGATCTTTGTTTCAATTTCTTTTCCAAGAAGGGCCAGATAGGCATCGTTGTCGGAAGGATCTTGACTGACGTGCTTATAGCACATGCAGTAAAAACACCCTTTCCGGCAATAGGGAAAATGAAAGTACAGAAACGGGAGGGCTTCTTGGTCGAATTTCTCCGTAAACGCTGCCGAGCCGGTATTGCTTTTCCAAAACGAAGATGTGGGATAGCTTAAATAAAGAGGTATATTGTTCTCATCATACTTTCTTGACAGCCTCTCAAGGTTCAAAATTTCTGCATTTTTTGTTTTAGACTGCGCATAATGCGATATTTTGCCGGTCAATTTTTCCATTGGCATTTCTTGGCATCTCCTCTATGATTTCAATAGTTTCAGGTATCATGTACTTGGGTATTTTTTTTGCCAGATACCGCTTGATGGGCAGAATGGAACAATCAATATTTTTATGGACCGTGATATAAGCGGCCAGTGACCTGATCCCTCCGTCATTATCACGCTTCGGAATAACCACGGTTTCCTCCACGCCGGTGTACCCAACCAATGCGGTTTCAACTTCCTGGAGTTCGATCCTAAACCCGGCGCATTTCACCATCAAATCCCTGCGCCCGATATAGTCATAAGTGCCTTTGCCGATCTGTTCAACGATGTCTCCTGTTCGGTAAAACAGCGAACCTGTGTGTTCCGGTAGTGGGCTCTTAATAAATATCCGGCTGTTTTTTTCAGGTAGCTTGTAATACCCAGGTGTCACTGTTCCGCCGTTGACACAAAGTTCTCCGGGACTGCCGTCTGTAACCTGCCGTCCCTGTTCATCCAGAACAACAATTTTAGTACCGTTGCATGCCTGGCCGATGGGGGGCGGTTTGGTCCCAAGGTCACGGTGGGAAATCACTTCATGATAGGTGCAGACATTGGTTTCCGTTGGACCGTATAGGTTAAAATATTTTGAATCCGGAAGGTTTTCCATCAGTTGTTTCAGATGCTTGGCCGGAAATGCTTCTCCAGCGAATATAATATTTTTTAATCGGGACAGTTTTTCAGGTTCGACCTTTCCGTATTTCAATATGGACACCCAGACCGAAGGTACCGAATACCAGGTTGTAATCCCGTTGTCTGAAATCCAACCAGGGAGGGCTCTGGGATTTTTAGTGATGTGAAAGGGAACCAGGTTTACCCTTGCACCTACTGCCAGCGCAACAAAGATGTCAAAAACGGAAAGGTCAAAATGAAGGGGGGCATGGCAGGAAAAAATATCATTACACTTAGGATTGAAAAATTCCACGGCCCAGTTGATAAACGCCATGGCATTGGAATGAAGAATCATCACCCCTTTGGGTATACCGGTGGATCCTGAAGTATAAAGTATATAGGCAAGATCTGATTCTATAGGATCTTCCCGCAGTTTTACATGACGGGGATAAGAATTATGGTAATAGGTGAACTTGAGGTCGTTACCGTATTGTAATTCAGCGTTCCACTCCACGTCAGAGTCAGAGGAAAACATAGGATCCGTAAAAATTATGGTTCTGTTTTTCAATAAATCAGGATCCTCTTCTTCCTGGATATGGGCATACAACTTATTCCAGGATATTGAATCCGTAATGATGTACCTGGACCGGCTATGCTTTAATAGACTGACAACCCTGGCCATGGGAGAATAATGGGGATCTACCGGAATATAGGATCCACAGGCTTTTAAAACGGCAAAAAACGACACGACACTCTCCACTGATTTTTCCAGAAAAACAACGGCTGTCTGTCCCTGTTGGAATCCGAACTCAATCAACAGAGCGGCTAGCTTTTGGCTTTTAAGATCCAGGGTTTGGTAATTCACGATTTTGTGTTCATCCTGAACGGCTATCCTATCAGGGTAGCGTTCTGCAGAGACCTGAAGTATCTGATTTAGAATTCGCATTTTCATAATTTCTCACCCATAATAATTTTTTGCATTTCACTGGTTCCCGAATAGATGGTAGCGGACATGGAGTCTCTGAGCTGCTTCTCAATAATGTTCTCTTTCATGTACCCGTAGGCACCTGAAATCTGAACCGCTTCAAGACTGTTTTTTACCTTGGATTCGGATGTCATCAGTTTGAGTTTTGATGCATCTGCAAGATCGCACTTGTTGCGGCCATGGTCCCAGCTGGTTTTATAAAGCATCAGTTGAGAAGCCTCGATCCTCATTTTCATTCGAATCAGTTTGTCTGCAACTTTTGAATGCTTGACAATCTTCCGGCCGAATTGTTCCCTTGAATTTGCATGGGCAAGAATAGTCCGGTACTGTTGTTCCATTGCTCCGATATGATAGGCGCTCATCAGTATCCGCTCCCAGAGCATAGATTCGTTAAAGACAGCCATTCCTCGTTTTTCCTTGCCAAGGCAATAGTTTTTTTTAACGGTACAATTTTTTAAAACAACCTCGCTCAGGGGAGATGTTCTGAGACCCATTTTTTGAAATACCTGCCCGATGGACATACCAGGATTGTCTTTTTCAATGATGAAGGCTGAAATATCAAGCATTCGTATACCGCCCGGATGTTTTGCATATACGATCAAAAGGTCTGCCACAGGTGCATTGGTGACAAAAATTTTGGTACCGTTTAGCCGGTAGCCATCCTTTTGTGCAACAACCTGGGTGATCATGGCTGATGATTCAGAGCCGGCATTGGCTTCAGTAGTACCATTCCCGCCAATGTGACTGCCCGAAGCCAGATCAGGAAGAAATTTTCGTTTCTGAAACTCATCACCAAATTGCATAATCGGAATGGCACAGGTACAAATATGGGCGCAGATTGAAAAGATAAGCCCTTCATCAAGGCAGGTGTACCCTAAGGCTTCAATGGCCAGGGCACAGGTCAGCATATCCTGCCCGGCACCGCCGTATTCTTCAGGTATGGGAAGCCCATGGATGCCGATATCTCCGCAGAGTTTCCATTTTTCCAAAGGAAACTTTCCTGCTTCATCATCTGCAAATATTGAATTGTTAAATCCGTTTCGGTTCAGATCGTAGACAGATCTGCAAACGGCTTTTTGAAATTTGGTTAATTGAAAATCCATTGTATACCTCTCCTGTGATCAGACCGTTCAGGTCCTCATGAATTTTTTGAATGCGTCAATAAGGTCGGTGTGGGTCATGCCGGAATCATGATAAACTTCATCCCATTCGGCACTGTCGATAAATGCAGATGGCGGGCAGATGATTTGCGCTTTGCATTTGATTTGATTCTCTTTGAGAACTGAGAGTATCCCCTCTCCGACACCGCCTTCTTTCACACCCTCCTCAAGCACGATCAGCCGGCCGGTTTTCCTGACACTTTTCAGCAAAGATTCATAATCAAAAGGGATAAGAAAACGGGGATAAAAGATTTCAACACCGGTGTCGGCAAATGTCTCTTTGATATGAAATGCTGCCCTGAATAACGATCCTACGGGAACGATAGTCACATCTTTCCCTCGACATAGAAATTCTCCTTTTCCGGTATTCAGAGATGTTTCCCGTTCCGGGACGCAATTTTCAGTGGCAGCATGGATAAATACAGGTCCCTGATCGCGGGTTACGGCCCAATCCATCATTTTTACAAGTTCATCCGGCCCCATTGGATGCACAAGGGTCATATTCGGGATGGTTCTCAGGGCGCTGATATCAAAATATGCCTGATGTGTGGGACAGCTTGATGCCCTGATACCTGGAAAGCAGATAAATACGACCAGCGGAATATTCTGGATACAAAGATCAAATATCTGGTCATAGCACCTTGGAATGAAAAAAGAGGCGATATTCATAATGACTTTACTGCCGGCCAGCCGAAGCGCACTTGAAAAGGTCATGCAGTGCTGTTCGTTGATACCGGTATCAATCACACGGTCCGGACAGGTCTGCTTTACCGCTTTCAATCCGCCCATCATATAGGCCGGAGACGTGAAATAGATATCCGGATACAGGGTTAAGTATTCAATGCAACGTCCGGAAAACGCCTCCAGCAGATTCATGGCATCGTGAAACCATCTTTGCTCCGGTGCGGCAAGTTCTCCTGTTTCTCTGTTGAATGGAACAAAAACATGGTGAAATACAGAAGGATTTTCCTCAGCCGGCCGGTATCCTTTTCCCTTGATCGTATTAATGTGCATAAAAACCGGCGTTTTAATTTCTTTGATTTTCTCAAGCCGGTCTGCGAGCGCCTCGGCATCATGTCCGTCATACGGACCGAAATAGGTAAATTTCAAACTTTCCGCAAAGGCCCGCAGGGTTGTTCCGTCTGAAAGGGCACCCACGTTTTCATCGATAGACCAGTTGTTTTGGTTCAGCACTACCAGTATATTTGCCTTAAGATCTCCGGCATGATTCAAGCCCTCGTATATCTCACCGCTGGTCAGGGAGCCGTCACCCAAAAAGGCAACGGCCTTTGACCCGGGATTATTAACCGCATACCCTAAAGCAGCTGATACGGAGGTGCCGCTGTGCCCGGTTGTAAAGTGGTCAAAACTGCTTTCGTGAATACTGGGATATCTAGTAAGGCCGCCTTTTTTACCCAATGAAAAAAATGTGTCCTTTCTCCCGGTCAGGATTTTATACGGTTGGTATTGCTGACCGATATCAAACACGATCCTGTCTTTTTCAAAATTAAATACACGGCAGAGGGCAAGGATAATTTCAACCGTTCCAAGATTGGACGCCATAGGTCCACCAAATTGAGCGGCCCGTTCTATGATCATCTCTCTGATGTCGTGTGCAATCATATCCAGCGGCAACGTCTCCAACGGGCTTAGTTCCATCACCTCTACTTCATCCGGCTCTAGTATTTCCAATTCATTTGAGCTCATATGTATGTCCTTTATGTGTTGTGGCAACCTGAACTATCCATAATCCTAAGTTTTAGTTTTATGGCATCTGTCAGCCGCCATTTGATTTTCACCTGCCTGATACCGGTTCTCTTAAGTCCAAGGAACTTGGAACCAAAAAAACTGGTTTGGAAATTTTTGAATCTGCCTCATGAATCTTAATGGACAGAAATTGAAAATTATATCTTCAGATGTTTTTATCTGAAGTTTATCCATGAGTGCTTAATCAATATCTGTGCCAGGCAAAATCGCTAAATTTTTCAATGACTTACAAAAGAGACTATTGTGAGGGGTGCGGTATGCCGCACAAAAGCGGTGCCCAATACCATTCCTGAAGTTGTAAGTGCCGTATTCTGCACTTATCGTAATATCCCGGCAATCAGAAGACGTTATCCGCCGGTGCTTTTTTTTCAGGAGAACAAAATGCGGGTTGAAGACCTGATATTATTAAGGAGGCTGTAATATATATGGAGACTTATGTAATTGAATCTTTTGCCGCACAGATACAGAACCGGCCTGATGATCAAACTGCAGGCCCTATAATCGGGACCGATATGCCAAAATCCGTCTTCTATTCATCATCGAAAGACGAGGTGATCGGCCAAGACCGTGGATTAAAGCAGGTGATGAAAATGGTTAATCAGGTTTCCTCCCTTTCAAGTCAGGTGCTTCTTCTCGGAGAGACAGGTGTTGGAAAAGAGGTGATTGCAGATGCCATTCACCATGCCTCACCCAGAGCCGCCAACGCATTTATAAAGGTTAACTGCGGGGCCATTCCGGGTGACCTCATTGATAGTGAATTTTTCGGTCATGAGCGGGGTGCATTTACCGGGGCTGTCAGGAAAAAAAAAGGATGGTTCGAACGGGCAGACAAGGGCACACTCTTTTTGGATGAAATCGGGGAACTGTCCCTTCAGGCACAGGTTAGGCTTCTACGGGTGCTTCAATTTAAAAAAGTTGAACGTGTCGGCAATGCATCGCCGGTTCCCGTTGATATCAGGGTCATTGCCGCCACCCACCAGAACCTTGAAAAAATGGTCGAGGACGGCAGGTTCAGAAAGGACCTCTGGTTTCGGCTGAATGTATTTCCCATTCTAATTCCCGCTCTTCGTGACAGGAAAACCGATATTCCGGACCTTGTCCGTTTTTTGATCCAAAGGAAAACAAAAGAGTTGGGCATTCCAGCTCCCCCCTACCCCACACGTGCCTCCGTTGAACAACTCATAGCATATGCGTGGCCAGGCAATGTAAGAGAACTTGAAAATATTATTGAACGGGCTCTGATTCAGAACCATGCCGCTCCGGCCAGCACCCCACTCAACTTTCAAATCCGGAATGTATTTCGATTTCATAAGACTTCCGATGCCAATCACGAGATTGCGAATGCCGTCCACGGTATTGTGGATGCTGTCCACGGTATTCCGGATCTAAACCTGGAGAGTAACATGCGATGCCTCATTCAAAAGGCCCTTGTGGCTTCCGGGGGCAAGGTAAAAGGTAAACAGGGAGCCGCTGCCCTACTGGGTATAAATCCCAGTACCCTTCGGTATCGTATGAATAAAATGGGGATACCCTTCGGCAGATCGTCGAAAGCTTCAACCGTTTAAAGAGACTTTATGAAAAGAACCACTTGAATTGGAGAAACACCATGTCGTTTTGTTTAATTGCCTCATAAAACCTACTTTCTCCGCCGTGATACAGCACAGCTCCCCCTCTTACGCTGATGTTGTCCGTAACATCATATTCAACTTCCAAGCGTTGAAACGAACCGTCGTTAAAGTTTTTTTCCGAGAAGCCGGCCAAAAAAACAAAATGAAGGGTTTCATTTAAAAACTGCCTTTTAACTCTAAAGGCGGACTCTACATAATCCTGTTTAGCGTAGTCCGGTGCAAGGGAGAGTTCCGATTGATAGGAAATTATATGGGTATTTTTAATTTCACCGGTAATTGTTGTATCTTTGAGCCCTGCGTACTCCACCCCGAAAAGTGTTTTAAGCTTTGACTTATCCTCATCAGGCACAGCGGAAAAACGGACACCGTCAAACCAGGCAACCTCCGTCTTAACCAGCAGGTTACCAAAGGCCGCTGTCCAAACACCGCCAAGCATCCACACCTTGGGATACTGGTAGGTTCCGTTTTCATTCAGATAGGCTGCATCATCAAAGACCCTGGCAACATGTAATGAGGCATCCCAGCCGTCAAATTGTCTTGATAGCTTGCCCCCGTACTGGGTATTTTCAAGACTGCTGCTCTTCTCGTTATAGTTAGACGGCCCGCTTCCCACATAAAAAGGGCTGCCGCATTCAGGCCGTTTGTCATAGCGGACCTCGTGAACAAGAAGGGTGGTAAGTATAAGTTCCCTTGAATAAAAATCCATGCGTGTCATTGCCGCAGCCAGACGTAAATCCTCGATATCCGTCATGCCGAAGCGTCTTCTGTCAATGGGGTTTATCACATCAACCACCCTAAGGCTTTCAGAGGTTCCCCAGGCAACAATCTGTCTGCCGATACTCATATCCATCCATGGTGCCAGGCTCTTTTCAATATAAAAGTCCTGTACGTCAGCTTCGGTTTCAGAATCCGACAGATAGGCATCTGTATAGTTTTCCCGGCCGTTTATCCGGAAGGCAAAATCATGGCTGAGATTGGCCTGTCCTACAAAATCCCACTCCCAGGCAAACTTAAGTTTTAGATTCAGCTCAAGTTCAGCTTTCAGTTCTCCAAGCTTTCCCCCGTAATTCCGGCACTCGGTGTTATCCGGGTCAGAGGTGAATAAGGCTGATGAAAAGATGACCTTACCGTAAAATTCTGTATTCCGGTCAGTGAGATCAGCCTCATCCGCCTCTGTATTGATCTGCAAATCCAATTCTTCTGTGTCAAAACCCTCCAGAGCATCTTCCACTGGAACGTTATTCCCCAGGACGACACCAGGTATGATGACGCACAGAAAAACGATCAGGGCTGCTGAGGATTTATACACATCAAATCCCCTTCTCCAGTTGCCTTAGGGAAAAAAGAGATTCACCCAGATTTTTATTATATCGCACATTCCGGTGCGTCAGAATGGTCGTATGCTCTCTGATCTTTCCCTTTTTAGTGGTCATATGTGTCTCAAGGGCGGTCCAGACACCGTTGATTTGTTTGAGCTGTTTCACATCCATGTATTTGAGTTTACCGCCCTCCTTCACCCAGTTTACTGATCTGACAACCATATAGCAGTCCTTCCTTACAAAGAGTACTGCCTTGGTATATCCGTAATCGGACACTATTTTTTCAGTTTTTGGAACGGATTCAATCATCCAGCACGGATTTCCCCGGACATTGGTCTCTTTTATCAAGGTATAATAGTAGTCACTCACCTCTTTTGAGGTCATATCTGCATAGGAAAAATCAGAGCCCATGAAACTTGAGGTTTTATCCTCAGAGGCAATCCGTTTGCTTTTATGAAGTGCAGGAAGATATAGCCACTGATCGTCATCCAGCCTGCGATCATAATCATAGGTTAAAAATCCGGTTCCCTTAACATCAACAGGAGAGCTGAAGAAAAGCATTTTCCAGGTATCTTCCCCATGGTCCAGGGTAAAGAAATCGACCTCACGGATCCGTTTTCTATTCTGTTTGTCAATGAGAATCATTTTCATGTTTGACTGCATGTCTTCCCCGTCATATCTTGCATCCACCCGATCCATGATTTTTCTAGCCTCAGGATCTTTTGCCTGGGCAATTAGAGGTAAAATTATCATAACAGTTGCGGTGATCACTGCCAGTTGCTTTAACAGACGTTTCCATTTCATATTCAAATTTCCTTTTTTTTATGCTGCGATACATCAGGATGCCATTGCCTGTTCAACACGCTGCTGTTTCCTGACATGGACAAGGGTCATGATGGCCGGGGAAACAATCATATTGGATACAAGGGCCAGTAAAATTGCAGATCCTGCAAGGGCCCCGAATGCCTTAAGATGGCTCATGATTGAAAACATGAAGATGAAAAAACCTGAAGAGAGCACCACAGATGTGATGATAATGGCCCGTCCGGCAGAAAGAAAGGTCAGGCAAACCGCTTTTTCAACATCGTGATATCGGTCAAAATACTTTTTAAAATTATGGATAAAATGGATAGTATCATCAACGGCAAGGCCAATGGCAATATTTCCGACCAGCATTGTAAAAAGACTGACCGGTACGCCCATCCATCCTGAAATTCCCATGGTTACAATAATGGGAAGAATATTGGGAATCATTCCAAGAATACCGATTCTGACACTTCCGGTTACAAGAATCATTAACAGAGAAATTGTGGCAAAGGCATATATATAACTTTTTCCCATGCTGTTTATTCCGTTTATGATGACCTGGGAGTAAATCATTATCATTCCGGTTGTGGAGACGGATGCGTCGGGAAATTGTTTTTGGAGAATCTCATTCACCCTTTGAATATAGGTCTTATAAACAATGGCATCTATATAGGGCACTTTTACGGATATCCTGGCCTTGCTGAACATGGAATCCGTGAAATCCTCAAGGTCATCTGATCCGCTGCCTTCAAACAGGAACAACTCTTGTGCGGTAAGGTCATGTGTATCGGGAAGACGGTAGAACGACGGTTTGTTTTCGTTCAGTGCTCTGTTGGTCTCTTTGAGGATCTCTACTATGGACCAGACCTTTCCTGCCCTGACATGGCCGGTATCAATTTTTTTAACTTTAGTTGCCGCAACTTCAAGAGCATGCATAAACACAGGGTTATAAAGACCGTTTTCCTCCTTGGTATCAATCACGATTTCCATGGTAACGGTACCACCTAAGTCCTTGTCGATTTGTTCTGTACTGATCCTGATACCTGCATCTTGAGGAAGCCATCTTAAGGGATCATGGCTGAACCTGAATTTTAAAAGGCCCAGGCAGGTCACTATAAAAACAATAAAAACTATGAATAAAATTTTAAATGGATGGCCTGTTGTCAATCGGGCCAAGCCAATTAGAAAGGTGTCTAAATAATTTTCTTTTGCCTGCTCGCTGTTAATCATTTTGGGTGTCGGTACAAAGGAGAGAAGCGGCGGAACCAGCATAAAGGTGAATACCATGGCAATGAAAACACCGGCCCCGGCGAAAATACCGACTTCAGCCACCGGTGCAACTTCAGATGTGGCAAAAGAAAATAATCCGGCAGCAGTGGTTACTGCGGTCATGAGTACGGCAAACCCGGAGTGACGCATGGCATATACTACAGCATCTTTTTTTAAGATCCCTTTGCCAAGTTTGTTATAAAAAAGAGCCAGTATATGAACCGAATAGCCGACACTGACTGCCAGAATAAACGAGGGCAGTATCTGGGACGGCAGTTTAACACTGACCCCGGACAATGCCATCAGTCCGAATGAAGAAAACAGGGTGAGGGTTACAATGATAAGAGAAATCAGGACACCGGAGACCCGTCTGAATATCAAGGCTAAGAAAAAGGCCACAGTAAGATAGGCATAGGCAAGAAATTTTCTTGAATCGCTTGAAACAACTATCCTCAGGAAATGATCCACTGCAGAAGAACCTGACAGATAGATTTTAAATCCTTCGGTATCGTATTTTGAAACAATATCTTTCACAGCCATAACCGCCCTGCTGCTTTCAATGGGACTGAGCCATTCGGGTTTTAAAGGCGCGTTGGTATCTTCGAACCCGGATAGAATATCCGTCTGATCCAGGTGTGAAGAAAAGGACTGCAATTTGATAACGATTGAGGCCATGGTATAGTCTTCTGAGATGATCAGATTTTTATACAACCGGCTTTCATCTACCTTACGCTTGAGGTCGAAAATTCCCTTTAAGTCTTTAGGAAACGTCTTCATAAGATCATCAACAAATAATTGTTCTTCAAGTCCCCGGGTGTTCCGCGCATTTATCATGGAGGTGATGTCATCTAAGTGGGGAATGGTTTCCTCAAGTTCATAATGAAGCTCTCTGAGCTGTTTGAGAAAATCCATAGTAAAAACATCTGCTGTCTTTATACCGATGATGATGAGGTCGTCTCCGCCGAATTGTTCCTTAAAATCCAGATAATTTATCAATGAGGGATCCTTGTCGTGTAAAAAGGCCTCAGTGGTGACATCCATCCTTAATTGGGAAAGTGCCGATACCATCAGGAAAAAGAGGAGCAGCGCCGCCCCAATGGTTTTGAATCTGTGAGTAAAAAATGCGCCGGCCAGGGATTCGAAAAACCCTTCAAACAGTTGTCGCATCCGTGTCATAAAAGACTCCTTTTATTATAATTTAGTTGTTTTTGTTTAGATCAAGTTATTTTGTAACGATTCCTTTGCATCACGGATCTGTCAATTCACCTGCCATCTCTTCAAGGGCTGGAATGAGCGGCATGGCATAGGGCATAGGGCCTGAAAATGGCCCGGTAATCCCTTTTTCACCTATGGTCATTAATCCTGAAACCAGGTCGTCCAGATAGGTTTCAGGAATTGCCAGAAACAACTCTGATTCATCTGTCCCTGCCATAAGTCGCTCACCGCGTCCGGGGATGACAACGCTTGGTGCTTTAGAAAATCCCAATCGACAGGATAGACCGTTCCCAACAACGGAATGAACATAGCGGCCGGTTTGATGTACTAGCCCTGTCACCATGTGGCTGAGCTGTGCAGGAGAGCCGTAAATCCATATGGCATCAGGTTTTCGAAACGCCTTTTTTAATGGAAAGGCAAGAATGCCCTGATACTGCCCCGAAGGAAAGACGGACAATTGCCCGGCCATTGCCAGCGCAGTTTTTCCGCAGTCTGCATATCCGGCTTTCCGGACAAATCTGGCATAGATTTCAGGGTCTGCCATTTTTTTGAAACCAAATGCAGCAAGACAGGGAGGACAGACTATATCACTTGCCTTCAATCCGACTGACTCGCCCTGACGGCGGGCGTAATTTGTCCATTGGCAGAGTGCTGATGTCAGCCCTAAGTCTGAAGGCTGCAGGATCTTTTCCGGCCAGGAATCATCCTGTGAGACCAGGCAAAGTCCTAAAGGCTCACTGCCTGTCCGCACCGTATTAACGATTACCTGGTGCGCGTATGTATAATCAACCATTGAGTTAGTTCTCCTCTTGGATTTTGGGTCTTAGCGCGGTTTTTTCTAAGGTTTGCTTATCCCTGACCCGGGCCATAGAAAAAAAGATACCCAGGATGCTCAGCCCTGAAAAAATAAGAAAGGCCTGGTGCATTGCCGTAAGAAAATGTCTGAAGGTCTCAGGCTCAACCGCGGTATCTCCCATATGAAATGAGAACACCAGGGTTGCAATGGTCATACTGGCCAGCATTCCAATGGTACGCATGGTTGATACAAGACTTGAGGCAATCCCGTATGATCTGGGCTCAACACTGCCCATGACCGTCAACATGTTCGGAGTTGAAAACAGGGCGAACCCGAGGCCCATGACAGCGAGGATTGAAACAATCAGAAAATATCCGGTACTGGCATCGACGGTAGAGCCTAAGGCCAGTCCTCCGGCGCAGATTGCCATACCGGCAGTGGAGAGTTTTGCCGGAGAAATCTTTTCTGCCAGGGCACCGGAAACCGGTGATAATACGACCTGCAGAACCGGCTGACTCACAAGTATCACGCCGGTGGTCTGTGGAGGCAGGCCTTTAACATACTGGAGATATAAACTGAAAAAGAAAGTAAGCCCGAAAGATGCGGCATAATTAATGAACGTTGCAATATTGCTGAAGCCAAATACCCTGTTTGAGGCAATGAGTCTTACATCCAGAATGGGGAATTTTTTCCTGTATTGATGGAAGGCAAATCCGATCAGTCCCAGGCTTCCGGTCACTGCCATGATTTTATAAATCATACCGGACGATAGGTTGACCATTCCAAAAATCAGAAAAAATAATGACAATACATAAATGGCTGAACCTTCCAAATCAAAGGGTTGGCCGGCAGATTCAATCCATTCGTCTTTTAATTTCAACAGTGTGAGAAACAGGGCAAGGATTCCGATCGCAGCCCCGGTAAAAAATATCCACTGCCAGCCGGCCCATGTGATAAGTGCCCCCCCGAGTACCGGACCGGCTGATACACCGAGATAAACACTGCCGACAACAATTCCCATGGCCTTGCCCCGTTTTTCAGGAGGAAAAACCGATGAAAGGATGGCCAGGCTTGTTCCGGTAATCATGGCAGCCCCGCAGCCCTGAAAAAATCTTGCGAGAATAAAGAACTCAACAGTCCTAGAAAAAGGAGCAATCAGGGAAGAAAAAACAAATAGAAGAATTCCCCATAAAAATATTTTTTTACGCCCGAATATGTCGCTGAGCTGTCCTGCCGGCAGCAATAACAAGGAGACAGCCAGTACAAAAACGGTCTCGACTAGACCCAGTTCAACAGCCGTAGCAGCATAAAACCTTCCAATGGTCGGCAGTGCCACTCCCACACCCGACATCATGAACGGCGTTAAAAATTGTACAACACATACGACCACCAGGGTCGCACCACCTGAGACTCCTTCTTTTTTTTTCATTGACCTGCTTCTCCTTTTTCTGGTTTGATGTAAATGAGAGACTAAAATTTCATAGATGTTGTCTCAATCTTAATCAAATTCCATACCATTGAGGTATGCTCAATAAAGTCAATGAGTTATCAAAAAGGACATTAATCAAAGTGCTGAATATGATACAAAAAAAGTGTTCAATATCATTTTTCATATTATAAGTGCCGTATTTAGCACTTATATCTGGGAGACGCTTTTATAGAACCGGGAGATACAGACAAAAAACATCGTGCAAACTTAAGATTGCGGAGAAAAACAATGAACCTTGAGGACATGATCTTCTTTCAACAGGCCACCCAGCGTATCTGCGGCAGCCTGGATATTCACACAACCCTGAATAATTGTTTTGACTATTTAAAAGACCATCTGCCCATAAACGGGATGGCCATCAATATCTATGATCCTGAAACAAAGTCTGTAAAAAACCTTGCAACGGTTTCTGATCTCGGGGAAAACTATATAAAGGCATTCGGACCTGTAAAATTATCAGACAAGGCTGTCAAGTTCATAGAAACCCTTACCCCGGAACCCTGTACTGCACGTATTTTGAGAACCCCAAAAGATCAGGCTGTGGCTCAATTGGTATGGGAGGCAATGGGGAAGCCGGAAATATCCATGCTCCTGCTTCATCCCATCATCGATAAGGTTAAACTTGGAGTGGTATTTGTTTTTTCAAAGGGATTTGACCGCTACACAAAGGAACATGCAAGGCTATTCACACTTCTTCACGATCCGCTTGCAATGGCGGTCTCCAATTTCCTCAAACATCGGGAAGTACTGACCTTTAAAGAGCGACTGGCTGATGATAACCGCTATCTGAACCGCCGTCTTCATGAAATATCAGGAGATGAAATCATCGGCAGCAATAATGGATTAAAACAGGTGATGGAGATGGTAAATCAGGTTGCCCCTCTTTCAAGTCAGGTGCTTCTTTTAGGAGAAACCGGGGTTGGAAAAGAGGTCATTGCAAACGCCATCCACTATTCATCTCCACGGGCTGCCAATCCCTTTATCAAGGTCAACTGCGGTGCAATCCCTGCCGAACTTATCGACAGTGAATTGTTCGGCCATGAAAAAGGGGCCTTTACAGGGGCGGTCGGAAAAAAAAGGGGGCGGTTTGAACGGGCGGACAAGGGCACCCTGTTTCTTGATGAAATCGGAGAACTTCCGCCCCAGGCCCAGGTCAGGCTCTTACGGGTGCTTCAGCACAAATCAATCGAACGTGTGGGTAATTCCTCTCTTATATCGGTGGATATAAGAATTATAGCCGCCACTCACAGAAATCTCGAGCAAATGGTTCAGGAGGGTAGCTTCAGAAAAGACCTCTGGTTCCGGCTGAATGTATTTCCCATTCACATACCGGCGCTTCGGGACAGGGTCTGCGATATTCCGGACCTGGTCGAATTTTTAATACGGCGGAAGGTAAAGGAAATGAATATATCCCTTCCCCCGGCTCCTTCCCCGGATTCCCTGGCAAAGCTAAAAAACCATCCCTGGCCCGGAAACGTAAGAGAACTTGAAAATCTTATTGAACGTGCTTTGATTTTGAATCTCACAAGTTCAGCCGGCACCCCGCTGACCTTTCCGGGAGAGAACACATCCCAACCGTCTCCCAATATCCTTACAACGTCCGAACCGCTGCCTGAGGATCTGAATCTTGACAACAACCTGAGAGATCTCATTCAAAGGGCACTGGCAGC
>PIVQ01000044.1 GCA_003354055.1 Desulfobacteraceae bacterium
CCTTAAATTTGTCCGAGAACTGTCTTCTTTTTCGGGTCATTTTCATGCGTCCTTTCTTACCATTTTCAGGACGCGGATTCCACTTAAGCAAGTGGTCTAAAAATCGGGGTTAACCGCAAATAACTCCTACCTATTAGAAGTATATCTAATTGATGTTAGCTGATAGGTTAGGGTTTATTCTTTCGTAATTTTATCTTTGGGATGTGGCTGAATTCGATACAAAGGTATTTCTTTACAAGAAAAGTTTAAATAGCAAGAGTCTGCACAAAAAACTTCATAAAATATTCTTGGAAGCGTTTGGCGCCAATGAATTAAGGTCTCGATTAGTTTAGGATTGTCCAATGTCCATCCTGCATCAACAAGCGCATCACGCATGATAGAGCTGTTTAAGGCATTCATAAGGGCCCAACTATTACAACAGGGATAGATCACGGGCGGAATAGAAGTTAGTGTTGCCAACAGATAACTACATTTTTTTCCTTGTTCAATAGTTCCCTTTCCATTATTCACCAGAGAGTCCAAATCGCGATGATAAAAACTTTGTTCAATGATCACTTTCCCAAGATAGTGTTTAGTCAGATAATTATAACAAAGATCAATCGCCATTTGATTAGTACCATGAGAATTTAGGTAAATGCATTCTAATTGATTTAAGTTGTCTATTGGTATCCTACAGACATTATATCCATTAGTGCGCAGTCCAACTTTTCGGCGAAAAGAACGAAATATTTCAATGTACTGTACAATTATATTTAATGGTAGTAGAGTAATTTCCCCTCCCTGTAGAATATGGATATTCTGCTCTCCTACACCTTTATGAACATGACAAAACTTTGTAATCTCTTCAGATTGAATTATATATGGTTTTCGTCTAAAAACTTTGTAACTGTTTTTTGAGAAAGGAGTATTGCATCCATTGTCACAGTAGTCACAGTGCAGATTGCATATATTAGTGACATTTATACGTACCTCAACAGTCTTGTGAATTTTGAATAAATCCTGGAATAAAATGTTGTCCATAGTATGATTGTTTGGCATAAAGTAAACGAGCAATTTATTTAAAAATTAATAAAAACTTTCTCAACCATTCAGAAGTGACAGAGCTAGGATTTTTTCAGCAACCTCCATGGTCTTGACAGCATCTGCGAAGTTGGATTCCGGTTGTACTCCCATTTTAAGAGCATCTACGAACTCGCGGCTTTTGGCTTGGAAGCCACCATAAACATAAAATTCATCACTTCCAGCTATCTCCTTTGTGTCAAATTCTACACCGGCCGTATCCCCATCGGTATATAGGTAACCTTTTCTCTCGTGCTCAGCTTCAACGCAAATACCAGGTGCATGCATTTCCACTTTAAAAATCCTTCGACCACTGGCCCAACTGTTAATCATCACTCCGGTAGCCCCGTTATCAAATGCCAGTAGGGCTGATATGAAGTTGATGTCCGGGACATTCACTTGCTTAGTTAAGCAGCGAATATCAACCACTTCACCACCACATATCCAACGCAATGTGTCGATCGCATGGACACCATCGTCCATCATGTGGTCACGCGCGTAAAGGAAAGGAGCTGTTTCATATTTGAAAAAATTGCATTCCGCATGTACTATTGGACCGCGTTTCAAGCATTTTTTTCGCAAATATTCAACCATAGGGCAAGTGCGGCGTTGAAAACTCACCTGGGTGATACAACCTTTTTTTTCTGCTAAGTAAGCCAACGACCTTGCTTGGTGAATAGTTAAACCCATCGGTTTTTCAATATATAAATTCAGTCCTTCATTCAGACACCAGCACCAGATGTCATACATGATGTGTGGAGGGCCAATCACATAGACAGCATCTGGTGCTACTTCTTCAACCATTGAACGATAGTTGGTATACCTTTCTTTGATACCGTATTTATCAGCGGTTGTATTGAGTCGAGTTGTATCCATATCACAAATGGCTGCAATCTCAACATCGTTAAACGAAGCCAGCGACGGATAGTGAACCCGGTTTGCCATCACGCCAGCGCCAATCATGGCAATACGTATATTATTTGACATATCTTTATTCCTTTTATTTTAAGCACTTGTTATAGAACAAAAAAGAAATAGGCATGAGGGAAGTTCCTGTAGTCATAATATTTTTTCCGCCTAAATGATAAAAGCATCTCCTTTAAAAATACATGTGTTGTTCTCTACTCTTAATAATTTTTACGCCATAATATGCAACATATCCCCTGTCACTTCATGTAGGAGCGGTTTGCCTTCAAAAAAGCGCCTCATCTCCTCCAGAACAATAAGCCCTTGGCGATAACGTGCTTGCTTCGAATAACCGGCAATATGAGGTGTTATGATCAGGTTCTCCAATTGACGAAAGGGACTTTTTCCTGGCAGTGGCTCATCATCAAAGACATCTATGGCGCCCTGAATACGACCAGTCGTCAATTCTGCAAGTAGTGCTTTCTGATCAACAATTGCTGAACGAGCTGTGTTTATAAAAACTGAGCCATCTTTCAATAACGCCAATTGCGATGCGCCAACCATATGGTAAGTATCAGTAGTGAGAGGTGCTTGTATTGTAACAATAGGGCATCCGGAGAAGATTTCGTATAGCTCTACCTTGGAAACATCAAGTACCGTTGCTTGTTTATCAGATAGGTATGGATCATATACCCAGACTTCGGTATTGAATACACGCAAAAGGTCGATAACACAACGGCCAGTATAGCCCGCACCGACTAAACCAACTCGATTTCCAGCCAATTCTTGTCCCATGATAGGAATGTTACCGTTTCCCCATGGCCATGAATCGCCACTCTTTAAAGAATGATCCAACTTATGAACCTGGCGAAGGCTGAGTAAGATTAGTGAAATGGTCATTTCTGCAACTGCCGGAGCAATGGCAACAGCTGCGTGGGTGACTTTGATTCCCCGATCAAATACAGCAGGAGGTAATATCTTGATAATGCTACCGGCTGAGTGAGTTACTAACTTTAACCGATTTGCCGAATCAAGAACTTCGTCTGTAAATTTTGGCGATCCCCAGCCTGAGATTACAGCATCGTGACCATTAATTATCTGAGCGAGTTCATATGAACTTATGTTTCTATCTTTGGTGTTAAAAGTCAACTCACCAAGTGCTCTTAACTGGGAGTCAACCTCCGGAACGAAAATATCATTATATAAGTCAGAAACCAGCAAAACAAGTATCCTAGGTTTTGAGATCATTAGATGACAACCTTTCGTAGCTTCACATATATTTTAAATTTATGCGGTGAGGCCTTTGTATGTTTGTTTAGATAAGCAAATGAGCATAGAAATTTATGCTTTAAAAAATATCTGATACAATTCATCTGATTCTATATTCCCTATACCTAGTTTGGCTTTGAGTTTTCTGCTACTGGATCAGGTAAGTTTCTATGAATTTGATCGATACAGTATCCAAAACCCGAACCAAGCAGTGTAGACAAATCCAAGTATCCTTCTCGACGTTTAAAAATTCCAGGATGAATCTCTTCTTCTGGAGTTGATGCTTGTGGATAGAATTGCATGCTGTTGGTTTCTAAACCCATAATGGTATTTACATGAGCAGCTAGTAAGACATGAGGAATTTGTGCGAGCATGGGATTGGTCAAGTCTTGGACCATTATTAACATATTATGAGCTTTGGCCCAACAGTATGATAATAATGCACCGGTTTGTGTTTTGCATGTCTTAAGAGCTACACCTGTCCAGCCAAGAGAGCGCCCAAGTTTTACAAGCTTCCAGTCATGGGCACTTTCATCCATAAAGAGAGGTTTTCGGTCAGAAATACAATGAACATCAAATTTATTATTCTCCAAGTCATATGAAAATGGTTGTTCAATATAGAGAATCATATTATAGATTATAGGGTGGTTATGTAGTAGTTGATCTAAAATTTTGATCACATAAGCTGGATCACTTACGGTGCAATTGAAATCAACGCAAAGCCATTTTATTTTTTCCCTTAGAGCAATATTACCTACTTTTATAAGACGAGAATAATCCCAACAAGCATCTGTCCCCTTCAGTTTAATTTTTAAGCATTTTAACCTGTCTTGTCTAATCCATTCAGTCAAATGAACGGGGTATCCATCATTGGGCTCCAAGCCATTTAGTTCAGATTCAGAAATCACGTCTTCTCCACCGACAGTATGCCATGCAATCAACCTTTTCTGCTTAGGCATAATAAAATCACTCGGATATTTATCTTTAAAAGATATTACAATGTCATCGGCCGGTGAAAGATAATGGCTGAGATCTTTATTCATATATGTAGAGGTGTAGGTCAGGTAAACAGGTCGATTAACAATATTACCGAATGCGTCATGAAGAGCTATATCAAAGAGAGAACAGCAAACTAAAGCTGCCAGCCATGGCATTTCTAAACTTGGATGAATATCGTTGAAGTTTTTTAGTATTTCAGGTAGACACCTTTCTGTAAAGGAATGACCTATTTCCATGGGGTGTCCAAATTCTTCATGAGCAGCCCAGGCTTTGTTTAAGAGTAGACAGAATTCCTTGAGAGATTCAAGACGTTCATTATAAGATAAATTTGCAGGCCAAACCCATTGAACGTTAAGTGGTGTTTCTCCCCAACCTTTAGCAGTAGCCCCTTTTGTGTTTTTTACCGTCATACATACACGTGCACAAGTAACACGTGTTAATGATTCTTGCCCGAATTTAAAAGGGATTCGTGTTTCAATCGGTAGGAAGTAAAGATTGCATGATATGGGAGTGATATCCGTTTGTTTTATCATTCTTCTAAACCTATTTCTCTTAATTCGTGTTTGAACGAAAACTCACCCATCTTCGGCGTTGCTTCAAAACTCTAAAATCCTCATGTCAGTCGTACACTCCGGTTTCAGAGTTTTTTGCGCCTTGCATATGGGCAACTTTTCGACCAAACTCGGATTCTCGGTCAGTCACTAATTAGCAAGTGACTTATAAATATTTAAAATTCGTTCATTTTGTTGACTGATCATATTTAGGGCCTTTATAGTACCAACTGCTTCTGTTAATGAGTAGCTGTTTTCTGCTTGATCATTAAAAAATTGTATTGCTTTTTTGATAGATAAAAGTAAATGATCTTGTTTTATAGGATGGATAAGTTTTTTTAGTTTACCTTTCTCTATCAGCATTACCATTCCTGTATTTCGGGAGGAATTTCTGATTGGTTCATAATATCCGACAACTGTAACATCTTTCATGAAATCTTCAACTGCCAGTATGCGATATCTCGTTGAGTTATCTTGTACTGGTATACGGTTTTGTGAATAAGGGCTGTGAGGAAAGTGAAAACCAATTTTCCCTACCATTGATGTATATAATACGACCTCTACTCCATTCTTAGCAGTGTAACAAGCTTTTCCACACCCCTGTCTGTACAGGCTTTTAGATCGCATTTTAGTATCCAATTGTAGATCTTGAAAAGTAACTTCACTTATACTTTCTGGCGCATATTTTTTCCCTAAAGACAATACATTGGTGAGCATGTGTGAACCTTCATAACCAAACACAAAAAAGTCTTCATCTATAAAGCGACCATTGGTGAAATCGTAAGAACGGTTTTTTGTCATTTCTGAAATAACCCTCGATGGTTTTATATCATATTGATGAATTAGCTTATTAATAGCCTTGGTTATTTTTGAACCTTGGTAATTTTCATTAATTGATAGTTTGCCTTTAAATCCAATTAAAATTTCTTGAAGCCAATTAAGCTGATAAAATGAGCAAACTGGTTTTTCAACCAAGATATTCGCTTTAGGTGACAGCTGAACAATTTTTTCTATTATCTCAACATGGGATGATGTATCAGTACATATATCCCAGAAGAAGGGATTAAATTTTAAGGCTTCATCATAGTCAGAGAATACATGGAAACCATGAGATTTAGCTATTTTGCGCTTGGCTGGATTAGTATCAATAATACCTAACGTGTTTACACCCAATTTTCTGAGCTTTTTTTCGTGCCAATTTGCTACTTCTCCATATCCAATTCTAACACAATTCATACTATTCGCTCCAACGTTTTATACATTTGTGAAAATGAGCAAGTATTATTCTAACTCAACTTTAGGGATTCATCTGGACGAATCCCTAAAGTTGAGTCATAATTTATAAAAATATATTTTAATTGAAACCAGATCTGATCTTCATAACGAGTCTGTAGAAAAAGTCCTGACTAATTTTTTTATTCAAATTAAAGGTAAAATCCTATCAAAAATGCCCTCTGAGATTAAATATTTTTTAACTTATTATCGGAAAAAAATATAAAAGCCATTCTCCGAGCTAAACGGTCATCAAATTCGTGTTAGGCTTGACTTATTCTACAGCCTCAACAAGTGCATGTACAGGTCTGGATAACAAACCGGATAATATTCATTTGACAATGATACCCAGGCAAAGCATACAATTCTCTATCTGGATAACACCACAATTTTCTCGACATCAGACGTTTATATCATGTTACAAGTACCGGCAAAACTTCTTGAGAAATATCAGTTATTGCTTCGGCGAAACAATATACCTGCCACTGTCCACACGGGGTATATAAAGTGGCTCAGGTATTACCTGGATTTTTGTAAAAAATACAGACAGGCCTATGCTGATAATGCCAGCCTTCATTTGTTTTTGAACAAGTTGAAAGAAAAAAATCAAACATTGGCGCAGCAAGACCAGGCAGCTGGAGCCGTGAAATTGTATTCTTCCGGATTGACATCCAAACCGCCTTTGGTTACGCCTGGGGATCATGTCAAAGAACAGTCTGTGCCCTATAAGGCTGGAAAGCAGTCTTCGCCATGGGACAAGGCTATGACATCGCTGGGTAATGAGATCAAACTTAGGCATTATTCTCCCAAGACGTTGAAGTCGTATTCTCTGTGGGCGGAAAAATTGAGGTATTATACAAAGGATAAGCTGCCTGAAACCCTTCTTCCTGAAGATGTAAAAGAATTTTTAACGTCCCTTGCTGTTGAAAAGAAGGTGGCGGCCTCGTCACAGAACCAGGCTTTTAATGCATTGCTTTTCTTTTTCCGGCATGTGCTGAAAAAGGAATTCGGGAAAATGGACGGGGTGGTCAGGGCCAAAAGAAAACTTTATATTCCTGTGGTGTTGTCCAGAAAAGAAATTAATGCCGTGATTCGGCATCTGTCTTATCCTGAAAATCTTGTGGTGAAATTGCTCTATGGTTGCGGCCTTCGGCTGGGGGAATGTATGAAGCTGAGGGTCAATAATTTTAATTTTGACCAGATGATATTGACGATCCATGACGGTAAGGGCAAAAAGGATCGGACCGTTCCTCTGCCGGAATCTATCCGACCGGAGCTGAATGCCCAAGTGAAAAAAGTGATTGCCGTACACCGGGAAGATCTGGAAACCGGTTATGCCGGAGTGTTTCTGCCCGGAGCACTTGAAAGAAAATATCCCAATGCAGGTAAGGAACTGATCTGGCAATAACCTAAAGGTCAGAAACTGGTTTTTTCCTGCCCGGAAACTGACTTATTTGCCTGAGGTTAATGAATACCGGCGGTATCACTACCATGATACTCATGTGCAAAAGGCCATTAAAAGGGCTGTGGGAAAGGCAAACCTTTTGAAACGGGCATCTGCCCATACCTTTCGTCACAGTTTTGCCAGCCATCTGCTCCAAGCCAACTACGTGTGACCTTTATGGTTACGTGTGACCTTTAAGGTTATGATATCCGGACGATTCAGGAACTGTTGGGCCACAGTGATGTAAGAACCACCATGATTTACACCCACACCATTGTATCCAGGACGATTAAAGAAATGAAAAGCCCTCTTGATTTGTAGGGAATAGCTCCGCCCTGTCCATTACGTTTCGTGCGATTCTCGAAGGATAGTAATGCAATAGTAAATTTTTTTATGAAATACAATCAGGAAAACCCCTAGTTTGCCATTTTTTTACAAAATAGCTTCAATTCGCATGGATAAGATACGCGAAAACAAATATATCTGCCATTTTGTGTGGTTTATAGGGGATGCTAAGATTTCAGGACAGCAATCTGCAGCCCGCCCGCTCCGGCGACGGTCAGGACGACCGGCGCCGGTTTAACGGAGTACCCCACCCCTTTCGCTGCCGGGTTATGACTGTGAGCGTTTTTTCATTTGTATAGAAGTGGCTTTAACTCTTCCCATGTTTTTCCAGCGGTTAAAAAATGGTCATGTTCAACTTCATCTACAAATACCCAGACATGGGCGGGATCATAACCAAGATTACCTGCAACGATTTCATTTACTTGTTTCATCGTTTTTTCAATAGCTTCTTTTGAGCTTCCCTTCATTGTCTTTATTGTTATCAACGGCATTTGAATCTCCTTTCATTTTTGGATACGTGCAAAAAAGTCTGACTTGCCGTAGAGAATACCCCTTGACACTTAAATTTTCCATTGGCATTATTGACAATATTATTGTGAAAAATGACACGCTTAATTGCAATGGATACAAAATGAAAAAAATCGTTTTCGTGGCCTCTGACTATTCATCCATCTCAGGTATTACAGGCGGTCTGGAAATATTTGAAATTGCCAATGCTTTAAGACGGATTCAAAACCCCGGCAAACCAAAACCGTTTGACTGCTCTGTAGTCTCCATGGAAAAGGGATCCTTTCCAATAAGCCCTGGATTGACGTGTAATTTTTCAAAAGGATTAGACGTAGAAGAAAGATATGATGCCGTCATTCTCATCGGGTTCATATATCAGGATATTAATCAGTTGATTAAAAAAATAGATTCATCAAAGAAGGCTGTCTCCTGGATTAGGAAGCAATATTCGTCAGGGGCACTAATCGGAGCCAGTTGCAGCGCAACGCTTTTGCTTGCCGAAACAGGGCTTTTGGATGGTAAATCTGCCACTACCAGCTGGTGGTTGAACTCTTTTTTCAAAAAACGATATCCGAAGATCAAACTTGAAATTGATGCACTATTGATTGAAAATAAACAGCTTATATGTTCAGGAGCAGTCACCTCATATTTAAATCTTGTTCTTTGCATCATTGAAAAATTTACCAATAAATCACTGGCCTTATCCTGCTCAAAGATGATGCTGATTGATATTAATAAATATTCACAGGCACCCTATATCATGCAGAAAAAATTGCTCGACCATTCTGACGATATGGTAACAAAAGCCCAGCATTGGATCTATGCGAATTTTCAAAATAAAATTGATTTCAAAGTGCTTTCGGAGCATCTGGCAGTAAGTTACCGGACTTTCTTTCGCAGGTTTAAGCTTGCAACCGGCGAAATCCCGTCTAAATATCTTCAACAATTAAGAGTCGAGGCATCTAAAGAGCTTTTGGAAACCACAAATCTGAACCTGGAAGCCATCATGGAAAGTGTGGGATATTCAGATATCAGCTCATTTAGTCTACTGTTTAAGCGCCTGACACAATTAACCCCAAGGGAGTATCGTGTTCGTTTTTCGATGAATCAAATCAGACAAGGAAAATGACATTTTAAAAGAATCTCAAACTTGACTTCAAATTTTGCGAAGCGTAAAGTATGTTTTATGATGAAACATATTGCGAAATATATCCAACGTGTTTCCGGCCTTTTCTTTTTTATTCTGATATTTTTTTTAGCATCCTGTGCGACTATAGTTCCAGTGCCGGAAAACAAACTATTGTCTGCCGAGATTCCTGCCCAACAGGTGCGGTCTTTTGAAGAAACAGGCCCGCCTGCATATGCCATGGAACAAGAATACATTCCATTTCCTGAAAAGGAATTGCGCATGCCCGTGGCAGGTGAGAAAAATTCATTTGATATAGTGGTAACCCCAGAGCTTGAGGCAGCATACAATGCCTATTTCAGCGGGGACGGACAGACAGCCCTGCGCGCTTTGGGAAGGGCTGAAAAAAAAGAAACGGACCGACTGCTGCTTTGGCAGGTATCGATTTTAAAGGCCCAGACCCTCTTAATGATGGGCATGGCAGCAGATGCGGAAGTTGAGTTGGATAAAAGTGCTCAATTGGAAAAAGAGGTTTTTGGGGGAAATCTCAACAGTATATCCATGCGGGGTGAGACACGGGTATGGCTTGAAGATTATTCTGCAGCAAAAAACGATTTTTTCCAGGTCCTTGATGCCATTGGAACCTGGGAACTTCCAACATCCTATGGGATGCCGCCTTCAAATGTCGGGCAGCTTTTTCTTTCAACGACTGCGCAATTGCGTGCCTATACAGGTCTTGCCGGACTATATCTGTTAGAAGAGGATTATGAAAGGGCATTTTTGTGGGCAGATGCTGCTGAGAAGCGTTTCAACAGTGTACATTACGTCACAAGCCACCCCCTTTACGGCAATTTTGTCGTGACCCATCTGGACAGCTATTATGGAAGGGCGTTGAATTTGACTTTTCTGGCAGCAGCCCTTTTGCGGAAAGGAGATGAGGCAGCCAGTGAAGTTTATTTTGAAAGGGCGGCCGGTTTTTTTAAATCCCTGCATTACACTGGCGGCAAAGTATTGATTGCCTCGCTTAAGGCATCTGCCTATGCACAACTGGGACAATATGAAAAAGCGGAAAAGATTGCCCGCCAAGCTGTTTCCCTGGCAATTCAAAATGGAATTTTAGACTTTGTATGGCGGGTTGAAACCGTACTTGGTACGATATTGTATAAACAAGAAAAGTTTAGCGAGGCTGAAGAGGCTTTCCGCAATGCCCAGAAAAGTGTTGAAGTAATTTCCGGGGCATTGTCCACTGACCGTGCAAAAACTCGATTTGGCGCAGGCAAAAACGATATTACATATTATTTGAGTAAACTTGATATCAGAAAAAAAGACTATACTGCCCTTTTTGAAGATCTTGAGCAGGGACGGGCTCAGTCATTTATTGATATGCTTGCCGACAATGTCATTGAGACTGGTAAAAGCAAAGATCTGGTCCGCAGCATCAGAGACCTTGACCAGCAGATTATTCGCCAGCGGTTAATGAATATCGCCCCTGGGGAGGGCAAAGAAAAGGGTATCGCAAAGGAGAAGGCCCTTATCGCCCAGCGTCGGAAAAAGGTAGACGATTTGCTGATAAAAAATCCGGAATTAGCCTCCACAATTGCAGTATGGACCCACTCTCTTGCCGATGTGCAGAAGAATCTTGGCCCCGGGGAAGTAATGGCATATTTCCTGCCGGCCCGTAAAAATGATAAGATTGCTTATCTTTTGATTCAAAACGACTCGATTATTATAAAAGAGCTTGGGGTTACCCCTGAAACGTTTCGTAAAATGCTCACGGCGTTTGCCGCAAGCTTTGGACTTCAATCAGATACAGATGAGGCAAGCCGTGGCATAAAAAAAGTTTCAAAAAAAGGGCTGAACAGTGTTGCTAAGCCTTCAGAAACAGTATCCCTGTTGCAAAAAGTGTTTACCATGATGCAAAAGCCTTCTGCCGAAGCAATGTATGTGGTGCCAAGCGGTGAAATGCATCTGATGCCCTGGGGATTGCTTGACAATGACTGGCCAACCATTGTTCTGCCCACCGGCGGCTGGCTGAACCGTGTTCCAATATCAATCGCTAAAACGGGCGAAGCCGGCAATGTCATTGTGGGAAATCCTGATTTTGGCGGAGAGCTTTCGCAATTGCCAGGGGCTGAGAATGAGGCATATGCAGTGGGTGTTATTTTAAAAGTAAAACCGATTGTAGGCAGTTACGCCACTGAGTCAACGGTCCGGGATAAGGTTGGCAAAGGTGTGCGGATTCTTCACCTGGCAACCCATGGGATATATAACCATGATGATCCTCTAAACTCAGCGTTTTATCTCACTGACAAGGGAAAAGCCTTGCCCATAACTGCAAAACAGATATTCCAACACCCGCTGCCTGCAGAAGTCGTGGTTTTGTCTGCCTGTGAAACCGGACTTGGCAAGGCATTTGCCGGAGAGGACACCCTTGGTCTGTTGCGTAGCTTTTACCTGGGAGGCACTGTGACAACCCTGAGCAGTCTCTGGCCGGTGGAGGATGAAGGGACCAGGGTATTCATGGAAATTTTCTATCAATATGCCCAAAAGGGCCAATACGGCGAAGGCTGGCTTGCTGCCCGGAACCAGCTTAAAAAAATGGGGTATTCGCCTCTGGTGTACAGTTCTTTTCTTCTTGGCGGCTTAAGAACGTTTTAGCCGGCAGCCGTATCTCTAATTAAAATTCCAAAATTAATTATCAGGTTTTATTGAGGATAAATGATGTTGAGAAACGTTTCAACATCATTAAAGACATTTTGGCGTACAGGACCCCGCATACCCATAGACAGTGAGTGATGGTAAAAAGACTCAAAATTGAAGTTTTGAAGCCGTTTTAAGGATTCAGGAATGATTCTACTTATTTGGCAATTCAACAGTCGCCTTTGTCCCAATCTTGACTTTGCTCCGCCCTTTGATATTATTAGAATCAATAATCTCAATAATGTTTGGCAAAAACCGGGCTTGCATTTTATGCATTTATTCAATTAAAAGGAGTTAAATCATGAAAGTATTTTGTAAATTCGTAATGCTCTTCTTGCTTATTGGTATTTTTACGGGAATTGCCCAGGCAAAAACATTAACCTTTGTATGTGAAGATAAACAAGACTTTCCAACTATAATGGGAAACGGCAATACTGTTTTGGATGAAAAGCCCGGCATGGGTGTAGAAGCAATACGGATGCTGGAAAAAAAAGTAGGCATAACAGTTATTATAAAGCGGATACCCTGGAAACGCTGTCTGAATGAGTTGGAAAAGGGGAAGGCCGATGGGTTGTTTACTGCCAGCTATAAGGAAAAAAGAAAACAGTTTGGGATATATCCTGAAAAGAATGGGCAAGTTGATCCCTCAAAAAGATTTACCGCATCTTCCTACGCTTTTTACAAATTAAAAAGTACGACCCTGAACTTTGCAGGCAAAGACTATAGTACTTTTACCGGTAAGGTTGGTGGGCCTCTTGGATATTCGATTGTTGATGATCTGAAAAAAAAGGGTCTGCAAATGGAGGAAAGTGCAAGCACGGAAATTGATTTTAAGAAGTTAGTTGCCACACGCCTGCAAGCTGTTGCCGCTCTTGAGTTAACCGGCGATTATTATTTAACCACAAATAACAGCTTCTCTGCAAAGATAGAAAAAATGAATCCCCTTATTGTTGAGAAACCCTATTATTTCATGGTTTCCCATCAATTTTATGCAAAAGATCCCGGCCTGGCAGAAAAAATATTCGATGCCATTGTCGAAATACGGGAAGATCCGAATTATAAGAAAAAACTTGCCGCTTACCTTCAATAATAATTGAGCTTCCGGTATAGCGGTAACAAAAGGGCAGGCGAGCCTGTAATGGCATCGCCTGCCGCAACACTAGTTTTCTCCAAAAAGTCCTTGAAAAAAATAGGCTGAACATATTCTTGAAAGGGATGCTGTCCGAAGCGCATCCCGTCGATGTTCGATAACGTGAAAGGAAGGCAAGATGAAACCGGTCCTGTTGATCTTATCCCTGCTCTTAGTCCTCGTATCCTGCACCGGCAACACTGTTCCTGTGAATCCATCCGGCAGGAGTCTGTCCTCAGGAACCTTTGGGGTAGGATCCACCGAATTTGTCTGGCAGGACGGCAGCCGGGACCGGGAGGTGAAGGTCGCCCTATGGTATCCCACTTTCGAAGCTTCCGAGCCGGTCAAATACTTGGCCTTTAAGGGTAAGGCCAAAAAAGAGGCAACGATTATACCGGGCCGGCACCCCCTGGTGATTATTTCCCACGGAACCGGTTCCCATCGATATGCCCAGTTCTTTATGGCGGAGTTCTTGGCGGCCCGGGGGGTCATGGTGATGTCCGTTGAACATCCCTTTGACAATGCATTTGATGACAGGGATACCAGAACTGCGGCCAATCTGTGGAACCGTCCAGTGGATATTTCATTTGCCCTGGACAGCCTGCTGGCGGACAGCCGGCTCGGCTCAAGTGTTGATCAGGAAAAAATCGGTATGATCGGCCATTCCATCGGGGGATATACCGCCTTTGTCATTGCCGGGGGGATTCCCAATCCCGAGCGCCTGGCAGAGTATTGCAGCCAGCATCCGGAAGATTCGTATATGTGTTATAAATTTGAAGGGGAAAAGGCCTCACCGTTTCGTTCAAAGGATCTGACAACACTTCGGGATGATCGGATCAGAGCCGTATTTGTTATGGCACCGGCTCTTGGGCAGGCCTTTGGAAAGTCGAATATGGAACGGGTAACCGTTCCGGTGTGCCTGATCGCTTCAGGCCGGGATGAGATTCTGCCGGAACCCCACAACATCGGGCAGTACAGAAAAGCCCTGCCACGGCAGCCGGAATTTCATGAATTTCCAGGAGCAGGCCATTTTGTTTATCTGCCGGTCTGCCCGTTGCTGGTAAAGGCATTGGCCATGAAGGCTTGTTCAGACGTGGGCACGCCAAGACAGGAGATTCATCCTGAGCTAAACCAGCTGAGCCTGAATTTCTTCACCCGGCATCTATAAACGCTTCAAATAACAAAATACTGCCAGCAAAATAACTCTCCAAATTATAAGGATAAAAAAAAACGTTCCGAAAACCATCAATAGAAAGGGCAATCGCCAAAAGGTAAATCGATTGTAGTATACGGAGTTTCTAACCTTAAATGGTAGAAAGAGATACTATGGTTTCGGAACCTATTTTTGCGATTTGCTATAGATGATGTTGAGAAACGTTTCAACCTCATTAAAGACCTTTTGGCTTACAGGACCCCGGATTACCCCGTGAAGGTGAAAATCGATTTCTCTATAATATGCATCAGGGCGAGAGATACGCTGAAAAATCTTTTGCCCGCTTTGTCCGTCCACTTTGGGATCGTTGGTCCCCTGCATGATTAAGGCGGGAATTTTAAGGGAGGGAAGGGAAGAATAAACTTGTCTCATAAGCGCCTTGACCCCCACTATTCCCTGTATGGGGCAGCGATGGTAATTTATATGCGGGTTATCAGGATGGTTCCTTGCATATTTCATGGCCAGCCGGTTCATGCCCAAATTACCTGCCAAACGGTTCCAAATATTTAGAAGTTCGACGAACTTGGCAGAGCGTCCTTTAAAGTTTAGGGGGGCAGAGATCGAAATAACCCCATCAAAATCATCGGGTCTCTTTATGGCCTGGTAGAGGGCCAGCCCTGCCCCGGTTGAAAAACCGCCGATCACAATTTTGTCACAACAGGATTTTAAGATGGCAACCCCGCGATCCACCGATTCTATCCATTCCTTATAATGCCTGTTTGAAAGATCAAATGCCGAGGTGCCGTGTCCGGTAAGCCTTGGCGCATAGACGGCATATCCTTTTGAATATAAAAACTGAGCCCATTCACGAACCTCTTCCGGTGCGGCCATTAATCCGTGAATCAGAAGAACGCCTGTTTTTGATGAGGGATTGTGCAGCAGAAAGGGCTCACCGATCTGTTTCGGTTTTGTTTCTCCTTCTAAAAAAAAGGTGTGGTAGGCCCCGTCATAGAGTTTCTGCTCTTTTTCAAGAAGGTCTTCGCAATGGGCATTTATCACAGTCTTGGCCTCACGTTTTTATGTTTGCGGAGATCCAAACGAGTTAAGCCCAGGTGACTCTTTCAAAATAGACCCTGTAGATCATGGCATAGTGAAGAGACCCGCCGATGAGAATCAAAACATGAAACAACTCATGAAAACTGAATATTCCCGGGATTAAACGGGGTTTTTTAATGGCATAAATAAGGCCACCCAGGGTGAAGGCTGCCCCGCCGGTGAATAATAACACCTCCTGAGACAGAGACATGTTGGCCAGAATCTGTTTGATGGGCAAGACGGCTGCCCAGCCCATGATAACGTATACCAGCACATAAAGGGTTCTGGGTGCCCGTGGGAAATACAATTGGGAAATGACACCAAGCCCCACCAGTCCCCACTGGATCGCGATCATAGCCCAGCGCCAATTCCCTTCCAGACAAAAGTAGCTGATGGGGGTGCAGGTTCCGGCGATCATAAAAAAAATGGCTAAGCGATCCATCTTCCGCCAGAAGGAAAGTTCATTCTCTTCCTTTTTGAATCGGTGATAAAGGGAGCTGGCAGAAAAAAGGAATACAACGGAAAGGCCATAGATAATGGCTGTAATCAGCATGGATGCTGAATGACTCGCGACCTTTGCCAAATAGAAAGTTCCCACAAGGGCAGCGATCCCCCCTGCCAGATGGGAATAGAAATTAAATGCTTCATGAGTTCTGATGCTCATTTGCCTCTCCTTTTCAAGACCCTTTTTGTAAAACAGATATCAGGTCTGATCATTTTATCTTCAACCCGTATTTATTATACTTTACAGTCATAAAATAAAGGAACCGCGGTTCAATTACATTTATTTTACATCATTGCCGGAGAGATAATGAATGGCAGCGGTCTGAAAAAAACATGGATTTAAGACCAGGGAGGAATCATGGCCCCAAACAATTCGTTTTCTTTTATCAATTTGCAATAAAAGACCATATATATTATATTTTCTATTAAAATTAATTAGATTATAGCCAACAGACATCCAGAGACAACGCATCAAAAAGATCGCCCATAAAAATAGAGGTGACGTTCTTGAAAGGATACAGAATCATAGATTCCTTTAGCATCCAAAGGGCAGGACTGTAAAAAGAATGAACAAGCAAAAACTGATATTGGTTTGTCTTCTTTTGTTCACGGTTTTCTGTGGGACCGCCGATACAGTTTTTTCAGATCAGACAATAGTTTTGGATGGTTCCACAACGGCAGCACCTGTCATTGATGGTTATGGGAATGATGCAATCTGGCAAACCACAGCTGGTATTGTTACCCATTCAAACCGGGCCAATGTGGATGTTGAAATAAAAGCCGTCCGTAAGGATGACATGATCTTTTTTATAGTTCAGTATCCGGACAGGGATGAGTCAAGATCACATAGAACCCTTGCGTGGAATAAAAAAACCGAAATGTATGATTCAGGTCCTGATAGAGAGGACTGCTTCATTTTCAAATGGAACATGGGGCCCAAAGACGTTGATTTAAGTATTTATGCGGATCAGGGGCATGAAGCAGATATCTGGTTTTGGAAGGCCTACCGGACCGACCCTGCGGGTTTTGCGGACGATAAAATGCATATTCTTAGTCAGTTTCGATCCAGAAAAAGCAAACCACTCAAAAGTAAATCCGGAAATAAAATGTATTTGCAGCGAATTGTAGATACAGGTGTCTCTGCATACACAAGAGACATTCTCGTTGAATATAAAGGGGACGCTATTTCAGGCTTTGTCAGCAGACACCCTCAGGGTAGCAGGGCTGATGTAAAGGCCAAGGGAAACTGGAGGGATGGAAAATGGTCAATAGAATTTGCAAGGCGTCTTGATACGGGCCATAATGATGATATTGCCTTTATAGTCGGTGGAAAATACCAGTTCGGAGTCGCCATCTCCGAAATTGCAGGCAGGAAGCCGGATAATGACAATGGACATTCTATTTATGGATCAGATGATATTTCTGAACATTTATACCTTGAGGTAAAATAAAAATGCCATGAGGATATCTTTCAAACAGGCAAGATCTATCGGCTTGTCCGTTATGGTCATTGTCACCATTTTTGTAGGGCTCATACCGACATTCAATATGCTTGAACTCAAAGCACCTTTCAACTCAATAAAAAATCAAATCCGATGGATGGAGACACTGGCTGTTATCAACAACGATTTTAATGAAGGAAAGAGGTTGTACGACCTTTATCTGATCAGAGAAATCGACACGACGGAGGAATCTTTGGCCAAGCTGCTCCTGGCCATTGAAGGTGGTAAACTGCTTAAAAATAAAATTCAAAATACTGAAACCAATATTTTCCTGGAAAACTTTATAAAAGACGTGATGAAATTCAGGGTTTCTTTGATTCTTTGCCAGAAAGCGCTTGAGATTGATCCCACGGCTGACACGGCTCTTATGATGGAAAGGAATACCATTGTATACGGAAAGCATGCTCAGGATTCCCTGTCTGATCTTACGGCTCAGATGCGCAACTCATTATCCTTGGAACACGATAAAATTGGCAGGATTCTGTCAAAAAGCCGGATGGTTTCTTTATCGGGGTTGTTTATAGGCATCCTTCTGTCAATTTTTGTGGCAATCATCTTATCAAAAGCCCTGGGACGCCCCCTTAAAACCCTGGTTACTATTTCTAAAAAACTGGCCAGAGGAGAGATGGATGTAAGATTAGATATGCAAAACGATCCTGAATTCCAAGGTGTTGCTGACGCATTCAATAAAATGACGGGGGATCTAAAAACGTACATAGGCCAATTAAATCAGGCAAATCAAAAAGCCAATGAGATGGCAGAGAAAGCAGATGCGGCCAGTAAAGCGAAAAGTGAATTTTTAGCAAACATGAGCCATGAGATCCGTACCCCAATGAACGGTGTTATTGCAGCAACCGACCTGGCCCTGGCTGAAGAGTTGGATCCGGAAATTGAAAGGTACCTGCGCATCATTCATGATTCCGGTTATTCTCTTCTAAAAGTAATTAATGATATTCTCGATTTTTCAAAAATCGAATCCGGCCATTTGGAAATAGAAGAGGCCCCGTTCAGTCTTGATGATACCATTGCACAAATTGTGGAAATGTTCGCCAGCAATGCGTTGAACAAAGAGGTTGAACTTCGGACAAAAATAGAGCCGAACCTGCCGAAAACCATAGTTGGGGATTCAATCCGGTTGCGGCAGATCATTACCAACATCGTGGGTAACGCTATCAAATTTACCGATTCCGGAGATACAATTACAATTGATATTGGACAGAAAAGTTCTGCCAAGAACACTATTATGCTTGAATTTTACGTAAAGGATACCGGCACAGGGATAAAAACCAAGCATCTGGAAAAATTGTTCGATCCTTTTATTCAGGCAGACACCTCAGCCACCCGCCACTATGGTGGCACAGGTCTCGGGTTAACCATATCCAAAAAACTCATTGAAAAAATGAACGGGGAAATACAGGTAAAAAGTGAATACGGAAAAGGCACAACCGTTCATTTCACTTGCCTTTTCGGCCTTGAAGTCAAAGAGCCGCGGCAAATTGAAAAGCCCAAAAGCCTTACTGAAAGCAAAGCTGTCGACTACAAAAAAAAGTTCATGGGGTTAAACATTCTTGTTGCAGAAGATAACCCGGTTAACCAGGAAATCATTAAGATCATTCTTAGTAAAGCAAACCTGAACACTGAAATTGTAGGCAACGGCAAAGATGCGCTTGAGGCGTTGAAAAAAACAAAATTTGATGCGATCCTGATGGATATCCAGATGCCGGAAATGGATGGGTTTAAGGCAACAAAATGCATTAGAAATGATGCTGAAAACAGAACGCTTCCAATTATTGCGTTAACTGCCAATGCGATGAAAGGGGCTGAGGAAAAATGCCTTTCAGCTGGAATGGACGGATATATAGGCAAACCAATCAACCAGGAAAAGCTGTTCAGAACATTATGGGAAGCAATTAAATCAAAAACAAAAGGGACAACAGAATGACAGATAATCTCCAATTGTCCCTTGCTGTTTTTATGATGGAAAACAACGTCCGAAATCCTTCATCAACTTTGGTGAACCTTTTATTTTAATTTTCCGGGTCAGAAGAGCCAGCAGAAGATTGGCATCTTTGGCTAAAAATTTAACCCAGGTTTGACTGTCGGCAGTGACGTGTAAATCAGGGTTTCCCTTCAGGCCGTTTTGCACGGAGATGGTCTTTTCCTTTATGATAACCGTACATTCAAGGCTTTCATTGCCGGTAAAGGTAAAGTGATACACCGCATCCATTCCTTCGGACTGATTTGCCTGGAAGACCCTGGGCAGACTTTCCAAAAACATTTCCACTGAAAGCGGATGTAGGCCGTTGGAGACGAATTTGAGTTTTTTTTCAGGAAAATTCGAGAGGACATGTTGCTCGGCGTCCGAGCCTTTCACGGCATAGATGATTTCAGACAGGCTGTTAAACCGTTTCTGGTATTGATTAAAGGCTTTGCGGTCATCCAGATATTCTCCGATGCTGTCTTCCCCTGCCGGACAAATTGCCATACACCGGTCACAACGGGTCTGGCCGCCGATGGAGAGATTTTGCCACATGGAAAAGGATTCGCTGTCACTGACCCTGCGCCGGTAGTCGGATGCATTTTTGCTGTCTGCCAATTGTTCCACCCAATTTAGAAAACCGCCGAGCCGTTCGCGGTAATTATGGGTAAAGCAGGCGGAAAAATCAAAATCATCCGTTCTTTTGACAGCACCGGTGGGACAGACTTTCACACATAGACCGCATTCAACACACGGGTTAAAGTCCAGTGGCCTATCATATTCATCACACTCGCGGGATAAAAGCACGGTTCCGAAAACAACGGCAGCGCCGAATTTCGGGTGAAGCACCAGTCTGTTATACCCCATTTGCCCTAACCCTGCCTCAACCGCAAAGAGCTTATCACAGGTCAGCCACATTTTTTTGGGCCAGCGGTCCATTTCCATAGGGAAGCCTATGGGCATGCTTACGGCCTTAATTCCAGAGGCTTTAAGCTGATTTATCAATTCGCCCTGTAAATGTTTAACCCTTGCCCAGGAGTGTTGGAATTCATGGTTGGCAATGGAATGGGCGCGGCTTCGCAGGGGTGTCTGGTTAATGCGAAATGCCAGTATCATAATACTTTGGGTATCAGGCATAACATCGAGCAGGTCCTGCCGGTATTCGGACATGGTATCACGGCTAAGGTCGATCAGGCCCGCAGCATCAACTCCTGCATTCAGGGCCGCCTGCTTCAAATATACCGCTGCAAGTTTATCCGGCAGTTCAGGGGTGTTGCTCTTTTCGCGGTAGGCCTTCACCGTTGGATGATTTGATAATTTCATTCAATGCCTCCAAATTGCATATGCAATTTTAAAGTTAAATTTTTTTTTTAAATAGTCAATCCGCCTAAAAGGTGCTGGGTACCGGAAGCGATGATCGTCTCCGATGTTGACTCCCCCAAAATCTCAATGGCCTTTTTCTGTGCGACTTCCCAGTCAGGATAGATCGCCTCAATTTTTTCATAGCCTATCCTTGTTACTTCGATTTTTAATACCTTTCCCTCACCACTGGGTTCAACATGAACCCAATTGTTTTTCTTAAGGATGGCCAATGCCCGGCTGAACGTTGATGTGTCCATATGCAAGGCGCGGCAAAGTTGCTGACTGGTCGTCCTCTCAAACCCTGATATGGCCACCAGGATTGTAATCTGGCTTGCCTTAATCCCATGGTGACGTACGGCTTCATCAAAAATCTGGGTGATGATCCGATTCATCAATCGCAACCGCACGGAAAGACAATTTCCGGCAATTTTGTTTATTATTTTTTTATGTGATTCTGTTGGTTCCATAATTTATTTATTAAAATGTATATGCAATTTAAACGTATGTCAAGTTTGTTTTCTTAGGATCTGTTGACAGAAGATTCATTATCTACTATTTTCGTTAACGTTCTTTTTATAAATTGGTTAACCAAATGGAATGTAAATATGACTGATCTAAACTCAATGCTGGCATTTGACAGGGACCATATCTGGCATCCCTATACGTCCATGACAACCCCTCTGACAACATATGCGGTCAAATCCGCAACCGGGGTCAGAATTGAATTATGCGACAGCAGGGTTTTAATTGACGGGATGTCTTCCTGGTGGGCGGCCATACACGGGTATAACCATCCTGTTTTGAACAAGGCAATACAGGATCAGCTTAAAAAAATGGCGCATATCATGTTCGGCGGATTCACCCACGAGCCGGCAGTGGATCTGGCCCGACTCCTGGTGAAGCTGACACCCGCCCCACTGGAACATGTGTTTTTTACAGATTCAGGATCGGTGGCTGTTGAGGTGGCCGTAAAGATGAGTCTTCAGTACTGGCAGGCCAAAGGAATGCCCGAAAAGAACAGATTGATCACGGTCAGATCCGGATACCACGGGGATACGTTTATGGCCATGTCGGTCTGCGACCCTGTCACCGGTATGCACTCTATGTTCAACAACGTTCTGCTGAAGCAATTTTTTGCAGATGCACCTGCGAACGCGCCTGATGAAGATTCCATTGCATCCATGGCCAAGGTCATAAAAAAGCATCACAAAGATGCGGCAGCCGTCATTCTGGAACCGCTTGTACAGGGGGCTGGCGGAATGCGGTTCTATCCGCCGCAGTATTTAAAAGCACTCAAGCAGCTGTGTGACAAATATGATCTCCTCCTTATATTTGACGAAATCGCAACCGGATTCGGGCGTACGGGAAAAATGTTTGCCTGTGAGCATGCCGGTGTATCCCCGGATATTATGTGCCTTGGAAAGGCGTTAACCGGTGGCTACCTTACCCTTGCAGCCACCCTTGCAACAACACAGGTTGCCCACACGATATCAGAAAGCGAATCCGGCGTATTAATGCATGGCCCCACGTTTATGGCAAATCCGCTTGCCTGCAGTGCCGCCGTTGCCAGTATTGAACTGCTGATGTCTTATCCCCTCTGTGAACAGATCAATCATATAGAAGAACAGCTTTCAACCGGCTTGAACGAATTGAACGCCCTTGACTGTGTGCAGGATGTGAG
>PIVQ01001349.1 GCA_003354055.1 Desulfobacteraceae bacterium
GACATGGACGAGCCCATCAACATCAGGCCCCTGAAGGCAGTGGCCGCCCGCATGTCCATGGAGGAGGGAAGCTATCCCACACCGGAATCTGCAGCGCCCACCGGCAAACGGGTGGCCGTGATCGGTTCCGGGCCTGGCGGCCTTACCGCAGGGTATTTTCTTTCCCGCCACGGCCACGAGATCACCATCTTCGAGGCTGAGAAAAAGGCCGGGGGCATGCTGCGGTACGGCATTCCCGAATTCAGACTGCCCAGGGATATCCTGGACCAAGAAATCGGATGGATACAAAGCGCCGGGGTGGATATCAAAACAGACCACCGGGTGGGCCATCCCGACACCCTGTTTGATATGGGATATGATGCGGTGTATGTGGCCATCGGCACCCAACTGGCCCGGTCTCTTCCCATCAATGGCATTGACCTGCCCGTGGTCTCCAACGGCCTGGATTTTTTAAAAGCCGTGAACCGCGGGGAAGATCCGCAGCTTAACGGAAGCGTTATGGTCTTAGGCGGTGGTAATGTAGCCATTGACGTGGCCATGACCGCCCTGCGCCAGGGCGCGGAAAATGTCTCCATGGCCTGTCTGGAACAGGCAAAAGAGATGCCGGCTGCCGCCGACGAAATCCGGTCTGCCAAGGAAGAAGGCGTAAAGATTGAAAACGGATGGGGACCTGAGGCCATATATGAGGATTCCCGGGAAGCCTACCGGATAGACCTGAAGTGCTGCACCCGGGTATTTGACGGGGAAGGAAGGTTCAGCCCGGAGTTTGATACGGAACGCATCTTAACAATTGATGTGGATCACGTCATCCTGGCCATCGGCCAGGCCGCAGACCTGACCTGTGTCATGGCTGTGGATAGAATCGACATATCCAACGGCCTGATCTGTGTGGATAAGGTAACATCCGCCACCATGGACCCGAGAGTATTTGCCGGAGGCGACGTGGTCACAGGCCCAAGCATTGCCATTAATGCGGTGCGTGCAGGCAAACAGGCTGCCGAATCCATTGACTGCTTTTTAAATGGACAGGATATGACCGACCCTGCCTGGTCAACACCAGGCCCGGCAAGCCAGGTCCCCCCCCTGTCAACGGATCTGTCCGACCGCAGCCATCCCAGGCAGGCGGTCCTCACCGAGCGTGCCCCGGGTCAGCGGACCTGCGGCTACGACTGCATTGAACATGAACTGGAAGCAGATGCCGCCCATAAAGAGGTGGCCCGCTGTCTGAGATGCGATATCTGCATCGGCTGCGGCATGTGCGAGCTGGT
>PIVQ01001350.1 GCA_003354055.1 Desulfobacteraceae bacterium
ATATCAGCTCCTTCATTCAGGGCTTTTGTAATTCCCCACCCACCGAAATATGCATTGGCTGTAATGGGCATGGCGCCTGCTGATTTTAAACTGGCACCCCTGTCAAGATGAAGGAATTCCTCCCCCTGCTCCTGCAGGTCGGCTATTCTCGGCAGAAGATCATCCCCTTCAATGTAGGCAATCTTCGGGTGGATACCAAGCTCTTTTGCAATGTTTTCAAGCTCCGCTGCAAGTCCTTTTGGGTTAAGGCCTCCGGCATTGGCCACGATTTTAATGTTTTTATCAAGGCAGGGCCCCATGACATCATTCATCTGTTTTAAAAATGTTGAGGCATAGCCTTTTTCCGGTGCTTTCATTTTCATTCTAAAAAGCAGCGCCATTGTAAGCTCGGCAAGGTAATCTCCGGTAAGCACATGGATCTGGCCCCCGTCAACAAGCTCCTTTGCCGCGGAAAGTCTATCCCCCAGAAAACCGCTGCAATTGGCCACTTTAAGTATTTCAGGCATTATTCTTCTCCCAATATTTATTATTTCCCTGTAAACTCAGGTGTACGCTTTTCAAGAAATGCGGTTATACCTTCCACTGCATCTTGGGTACTGGCAACTTCAATGAGTTTTTCAGACAGAAAATTAACGGAACTTTCAAGATCCATTGTTTCAATACCTTGAAAGGCCTCTTTTCCGATTCGAAGTCCAATGGGGCTTTTCGAGCTAATCGTTTTCAACACTTTATCCACTTCCAATTCAAACTGCTCTTTTGGGACAGCTCTTGTGATCATGCCCATGTCAAGGGCCTCTTTTGCAGTTAATTTTTCCCCAAGAAGGATCATTTCCATGGCTTTTTTTCTTAAAACATTTCTAAAAATCAAAGCGCCTATCATCATAGGGAAGAGTCCCACATTCACTTCAGGCGTTCCGAATTTGGCATCATCCTTTGCAATAACAATGTCGCAGGCCAGCATAAAACCGGTTCCGCCTGCCATGCAGTGCCCGTTAATTTTTGCAAGGGTTGGTTTGGGAAAACCCGCCAGTCGTGTTATCAGCTTTGCATAATTTTTAAATGCAAGGTTTCCGCCGGCATTCCCAATGTCGCCGCCAAGATCAGCGCCGGAACAAAAGACCCTTTCCCCGGCACCACTTACGCAAACAACCCTTACATTATCGTCTTTTTCAGCTGTTTCAAGGGCTTCAAGGAAAAGCGTGACTGCTTCACTGCTGATTGAGTTTCGGTTTGCCTCTCTGTTTATGGTTATGTAACCAATGTTCTC
>PIVQ01001351.1 GCA_003354055.1 Desulfobacteraceae bacterium
GGCCGGCCCCATGTTGTGGATGCCGTAAAAAACAACGAAGTCCAGCTCATACTCAATACCGGTTCTTCAAGCCAGACCCGGCAGGACGGATACGAGATCAGAAGAGCTGCCATCAAATATAAAATACCCTATGCCACAACAACCGACGGCACAAAGGCCATCTGCTCAGCCATCCAGGCAATGAAGCGAGCCCCCCTTTCCGTCAAACCGATCCAGCATTATCACCAGGAAAATTAAAATGACACCCCATCAGATATTTACCCCCAGTGAACGCCCCAAGGACGAATGCGGCGTATTTGGCCTCTACAAACACCCGGAAGCGGCCAAAATAACCTATTTCGGCCTCTATGCCCTCCAGCACAGAGGCCAGGAAAGTGCCGGCATCTCCGTAAACCGGGGGATCAATGACAAGATCTTCTCACACAAGGGTATGGGCCTGGTGCCTGATATCTTTGATATGAAAGATCTGGAACGGATCGAAGGGGGCTCTGCCATAGGTCATGTGCGCTACTCCACAACCGGAGACAGCGTCATCACCAATGCCCAGCCCTTTGTGGTAAATCACCGCCACCGCTCCTATGCCCTGGCTCATAACGGTAACCTGGTCAATGCCCATATACTTAGAGAAGAACTGGAGGAACAGGGTTCCATTTTCCAGACCACCATGGATTCAGAAGTTTTTCTCCACATGTTCATAAAAAGCCTGGTTAAAGGGGATATTGAAAGCGCAGTGGTCAATGCGGTTTCAAAAATCGAAGGGGCCTATTCCATGGTGCTGCTCACCTGCAAAGGCGAGGTCATCGGGATGAAGGATCCGAACGGATTCCGTCCCTTGGCCCTGGGTAAGCTCAACGGCCACTATGTACTGGCGTCCGAGACCTGTGCCTTTGACCTGGTCCAGGCGGAATTCATCCGGGAACTGGAACCCGGCGAGATTGTGATCATCAATGAAGACGGGATAAAATCCATTAAACATCCCAAAGCCGCCGCTAAAAAATCCCTTTGCATTTTCGAGTATATCTATTTTGCAAGGCCAGATTCCACCATTGACGGCAAAAACGTCTATCAGATGCGCAAGGCCCACGGCAAGCGCCTGGCTCAGGAATCCCATGTGGATGCCGATCTTGTCATGCCCTTTCCTGATTCAGGCAACTATGCCGCCATCGGCTATGCACAAGAGTCGGGCATTCCCCTTGAAATGGGTATGATCCGGAACCATTACGTGGGCAGAAGCTTTATCCAGCCCACCCAGTCCATGCGGGACTT
>PIVQ01001352.1 GCA_003354055.1 Desulfobacteraceae bacterium
AAAGCCATTAACGGCGGTTTCGGCCTTGTGCTGGACGGCAGCGAACAGGTAGACAGCATCATTCAATCATCAATGCTTTGGGATGTCATGGGCGGCGTGGCCCGGAGAAACTGGGCCGGCAACCCTAATGCCAGGGAAGTGGCCATGGCCTATAATCATGACAATCCCAACGGTGACCAGATCACTGTGCCTCATCTGGCAGATCAGGATAAGGTTGATGAGGCCGTAGGCAAACTGTTCAACTAAATGGGGATGGTAAGGTGTAATTAAGCTTTTTGAAAATTGGTTCCTTTGGGTGCCTGGATGCACCCAAAGGAGTTGGACTATTTTTGAATTGTCGGAAGCCATTCGTTATGGACGGCATCCCACAGCAGCATCTGCACCATGACGAATCGATTATGGGCAGATCCTGAATTCTTAAGGGTTTTATCCCATTTTGCCTGTAATTGTTTTAAATTCTTTTGAAGTCTTTTCTTTTCAGTGCGGTGTATTGCCTTTTCAATGGCCTGTTTTCGCTCCAGTTCAAATAGAAATCTGTTTTCCTTGAACAATTGTGATAATCGTTCATGCTCGGCAATGGCCTGTTCCTCATATTGGAATTTAAATGGCTCCTTGTTTTTCATTTTATAGTCACCGGAATAAAATTAAAATCATGCAATCGCGGAACAGCATAATAACCTGTGAAAGAGGCAATGGACGCAAGGCTGTGTCAGTTCAATTGTAGGTGTCAAGGATTTCGTAGGGGTTTTCGTCTTGCAACTCTAATATTATTGCAAAATCACAAAGGAGAATCAAACCCTTTTGTTTGTATGTCTATATTATGCTGTACTCGTGGTGCAATTTTATTCAGATCCCCCCCGAATACAGGAAGATTTTGCATTTATTCATAAAAAATCATTGCCGTCTAAAATCCCTTTGCTTTCACCTTATATATGGCCTAATATGAAAATTTTGAGAATGGAGCCGGGTCTTTTTGGAATGAAATAGAAAAAAATTTTCTTGACAAAGGCAAAATTACCGGCCCATTATAGTTTTATCAAACAGAGTTTAATTATATGAAACACGGAGGCGAGAATGGAGATTAAAGTGACCCGGGCAACTCAGACAAGGACCCGGCCCAATGATGCTGACCTGGGGTTTGGTACGGTATTTACCGACCATATGTTGGTAATGGATTACGAAGAGGGCAAAGGGTGGCTGGATCCCCGTATTGAGCCGTTTTCCGATTTTTCCATGTCTCCGGCAGCCATGGTATTCCACTATGG
>PIVQ01001353.1 GCA_003354055.1 Desulfobacteraceae bacterium
ACTTCTGAAGAATTAGCCAAAGATTTAAAGAATATAAACATGATTCAGGATATGGAGAAAGGAGACACCACAGAAGGTAAAGATTTCTTTGAATACCTCAAGATGGAGTTAGACCCTGACCTTAGAGAACATATGTTAGACCATTTTATAAACGAATTACATAAAATATCAGGTATATTTGATTTTACTAAGCTTAATATGGGGGAAGATCCCTCCGGTACAGCCCTACAATTCAGAATATACCCTATGGAATTAAAAGCATCTGAGAAAGTAGCATATAGACTTGAGTTCTTAAGACATAGATACGAGCTGGTTACACAGATAATAAATAAGTTCACAATATCAGGCGGTCATAGAATATCTAACGTTGATGTGGATGAATTAAGTATCACAATGAAGCGTAATATCCCTGATAACATGAAAGCTATACTTGAAGAGAACAATCTAATGTCTGGATATGTAGACAAGAAGACAATGCGTGAAAGAATCCCCGGCATGGATAATGCAGAAGTAGAAGAGCGGTTAGAAGCTGAAATCCCAGAGATGGATTTAATATCTGATCCAGAAGGAACAACCGCATTAGGTGATGACGGGCTACCTATTCCTGTAGCAGAAAACCTTGTAGCTTTAAATGGTGCTCAAATAACAGCTGCAAGAGGTATCGCTGAATCAGTTACAGCCGGTGATCTTCCAAGAGCTGAAGGTGTAGCTTTAATAGTTGCTATGGGAGTGCCAAAAGAACAGGCTGAGTCTATGATCCCTAAAACAGTTAAATTAATAAAAGGTGCTACAGATAAACCAGCGGATAAAGTAACTGAATAATGGCTACACTTCTAGAACTACAGGAAACAGCAAAGTCAAGGACTGAGGCTGTTATAGGTGCATGGGCTGATCCTCCAGAAGCTGTGTATCATCCAAAAGGACAGACCAAGAAACTATTATCTAATTATCAGACAGCTTACAACGATATAGACAAGCAATTAAAAGATATACATGCAAAGTTTCTTTCAGGGGTTAAGCCTGAAGACTACTATAACGAAATGCTTAAGTTTGACAGGCTTACTAATCTACAAAAACAAATAGCTAAATCATATAATGATGCAGCAATTAAAGCAGGATTTGCTCAGGTAGAGATATCTAAGACAGGTATCAGTAACCAATACTATCAAAATATGTATAGTGTTAACTGGTTTTCAGGCACTCAGAAACTAGAATACTTCACTATATTAAACCCGAAGACAATAGAAGCTTCAGTTTATAGCACT
>PIVQ01001354.1 GCA_003354055.1 Desulfobacteraceae bacterium
AAAAATAGCAAATACAAGTATTTAATTGACACCCAATCATCCTGTCAATCAGGGAAACCCTTAGGCGTTAGGCTTTTTTAAGCATAGCCCGCATAATCAACTGATATATTGGGGAAAATACCCTTGACAAAAAATAGTGATTGCTCGTATATTGTTGTCGGCCGATTGACCGACTAAAGTGGCCAACTTTAAATTTTCCTTAACATTTCATAGGTAAGAGGGAGGATCATGGAGGCATTTGTAGAGATCAAACCCGGAAGAAAAATTTTCCAGCGAATCTATCTTTCATTCATGCTCTGGTTCGTGGGGCGGGCGGTTCAGGCAGCGGCCCGGGTGGACAAAACCGTAGCAAAGGAATTTTCCGCCATGCCCGAAGGCTATACCTTTTCCCTGGGAGCCTTTCCAAACGGGCCATACATGGTAGTGGGAAAAGATGATAACGGTCGGGTTAAATACCTGGGCGGCAATATCGAAAAACATCCGATTAATCTGGAAATGGGACTCAAGAGCATGGGGAATCTGTTTACCATGTTCACCTTTAAGGAGAGCACCCCAATTGCCAATGCCAGGGACCGCCTCTATGTGTCCGGTGATGTGCCCCAGGCCTGTGCAGTCGTCAGAATCCTGGACATCGTCCAGGTGTATCTGCTGCCAAAGCCCATTGCAAAACTGGCCATCAAGCGCTATCCCCGTTGGTCCCTGAAACGCCATACGTGGGACAGGACCGTGGTAATGATCAGAACCATCACAGGACTCTAATTGAAAGGATTCCCATTATGAGCCATTTTTCCTTTTTATGCCGGACCAAAACCGCTGTCGGTACCAACGCCCTGGAACACCTTCCCTTTGACTTGACGGCCATGGGTGCACAAAAACCCATGGTAATCATGGACAAGGGAAGCCATATGGCCGGCATGAACAAACCTTTGATCCGGGCCTTTAAAGAATCCGGCATGACCCTGGGATTTGCCCCGCCCATTCCGGAAAAAGACGACACCCAATCAGACGCAACGGCCCAATTCATCCGGTCCATGTACGCGAACTATACAGAAAAGGGGTTTGATGCCATCATCGCCCTTGGAAACGGGCCTGCTGCAGATCTCGCCAAGGCATTGAACATTGCCGTGACCCTTGGACCGGAAGCCCTGAAAGGGGCGGACATTACAGCGCCTCTGAATCCTCTGATCTATATCCCCACAGGTGTGGACACGGGAACGGCGACTGCCGAAACAACGGTGTTCAACAAGATTACCTTTACCTCTCC
>PIVQ01001355.1 GCA_003354055.1 Desulfobacteraceae bacterium
TTGCTTCTCACGTGAGCAAGCTCTACGTCTACAAATGTGCATATTTACTGACCTGTAGACGCACAGCTTGCTAGCGTGTAAAAACGCAGTTTTTAAAATAACTCAATAATTAGAAGCCTCGCTTCTCACGTGAGCAAGCTCTACGTCTACAAAATTTGCAACCTTATTAACTGGTAGACGTGCAACTTGCTGAAATATAAACGTAGTTTTTAAAATAACTCAATAATTAGAAGCTTTGCTTCTCACGCGAGCAAGCTCTACGTCTACAAATGTGCATATTTACTGACCTGTAGACGCACAGCTTGCTAGCTGTGTAAAAACGCAGTTTTTAAAATAACTCAATAATTAGAAGCTTTTCTTCTTACGTGAGTAAGCTCTACGTCTACAAAATTTGCATATTTACTGACTGGTAGACACGCAGCCTATTGCCGTGTAAAAACGCAGTTTTTAAAATAACTCAATAATTAGAAGCTTTGCTTCTTACGTGAGCAAGCTCTACGTCTACAAAATTTGCAACCTTATTAACTGGTAGACGCACAGCTTGCTGGCGTGTAAAAACGCAGTTTTTAAAATGGCTTAATAATTAAAATTTATTTAATCAAAGGTATGATGACGCGTTGCACTAAAACGATTAAGCAAATGATGCATAACATATACAGCACATAAACTTAAAATAATCGCCACCGATACCGAACTAAATCGATACAACGCACTGTAAATTAAGTCTTGCCTTGGGCCTAATGACTGACCAAATAAAATACCAAATGTGGTTAATACACCAAATCCTATACCAGGTATACCGCCACCTAAAATATGAAACAGTGCAAATACAAACGATAAAATCCACAATATAGCCACCGGAAATAGTAAAAAATCGGTGTGATTGTACAAAAAAAACTGCGATAACAGCGCGGCATTACAACCAATCAATGTACCAATTGCACGTTGCCAGCCTGCCATACCTGCTGCTTTCCAACACAATGAAAACAAAATCAGTACTGAGGCCGCTTGTGCTGAAATTGAATCTTGTAAATCAAGCACCTGAAAAACCACAAACGACAGCGTTGCCACACTGGCGCAAAGTAGCACTTCATGGCGGATGCTTTCTTTAGGTTTAGCTGGCATTACTCGCCCAGGACGTGCGGTTACATCTGGAAACACCCCATGCATTATCGCGGCAATAATTACGGTTAAAATAATAGCCAAACCGTTACTTAAAATCAGCGGGTAGATACTACTGCCTTGATCAACATAGCTCGAAAAA
>PIVQ01001356.1 GCA_003354055.1 Desulfobacteraceae bacterium
TCTGCTGCCTGGGACGTGTTGGCCTTGGCAGCTGAGATAAAGTTGGTCAGGTCAGTGAAACCGAGGGTCGAGGCAAAGGTGAGGGCGTTGGCCCGATCCTTGCCGCCGAGTTTTTCAGCCATGCCCAGGAGATCTTCGAAGCCGTCTTCCGCCTTGATTGCCGTGGATAAAAAGTCCGACCGCTGGGCGGGATCTTCCACCAGGCTGTTGACCATTGATGTCAGTCTTTCAAGAGAGGTACCGGCATCTGCCGCCAGGGTCAGAAAATCTGTCCTGTCATTACCACTGAGAGACCGGGTGGTGGCCATTAGGCCGGCGACATTTTTATCATCACCCTGGGTGGCCAGGAGAAAGTTTTCAGCATTATCGTCTTCAAGGCTGGCGGTAAACCGTAAGAAGTCTGATCGGGTTTCACCGGTCAGTTCCCCGGTAAGGGTCAACAGGTTGGTTAAGCCCTCACCGGCAGTTGTTGCGTTTTCAAGAAACAGGGTAAGGTCCGTACCGGCCAGGAGATCCGAGGTGTCGATGAGACGTTCCAGTTCGTCGCCTGCATTGGCAGCTGCTTCCAGAAACAGGGCACGGTCTTCCTCATTCAAAACAGTCACTTTTTCAATGAGATCATGCAGCGAACCGGGGGACTCTGCAACGGCAGCAATGAAATTCTGGAGCTCGCCGGCCTTTACACTTTCGATGGATCGTCCCAAACTGTCTGCAGTTATAAGAAAATTTGTAAGCTGTTCTTCCGAAAGGCTTTGCGTCGCATCAATCAGGTTCTCAAGATCCTGCCCGGATCCGTTCCTCAGCGCCGTGCTCAGGTATAAGGAACGATCTTCTCCCTCCAGAAAGCCGGCCTGTTTGACAAAATCTCCAATAAGGTCTTCAGCATCGGAAAGGACGGCCAGGAAATTGGTCCGGTCATTACCGGTTAACTCTTCACTGAGGAGGGTGTCGATATCTTCCCACAGGGGATTGTCTCTTCCCAATTCCAGGTACGCATCAAAAAGCTGGTCCTTTTCAACCTCTGAAAGCGGGGCATCCGGAGCTGCTTCCTTGGATTTTTCCGCGGCAGAAGGGTCGACATCGTAGACATAGGCATCTGACTCTGTTGCGGCAGTCTCGGTTGATGAGGTATTGGCGGGAGTATATGTAATATCAATTGTTGAACCCGGATAGACTTTTAATGGAAAAGAGGGATTGGATTGAACCTGGACAGTCATGATCGTTCCTTTCGATTATTAGAAATTTGATAGAGAAATTATCGG
>PIVQ01000548.1 GCA_003354055.1 Desulfobacteraceae bacterium
GATAAAGAGGGAAGGGATATTTTCTATAATGACCAGCTCAGGGATGCGGCTGTAAAGAAACTGGCCATGAATGCGGGATGGCAGGCAAAGACCTTTGCCAAACGCTCCGCAACCCCGATCATCTTTCTGGATGAACCTGCCCTGGCCGGATTCGGCACCTCAGCCTATATCACAATCACCAAGGAAGATGTCACCGCCTGTATTGAAGAAATCACTGAATTCATCCACAGAGAAAAGGGTCTGGCCGGTGTCCATGTCTGTGCCAATACAGAATGGGATATGCTTCTTGCGAGCAATATCGATATTATCAGTTTTGATGCCTTTTCCTATTTTGATAAATTCATCCTTTATCCGGAATCCATAAAAACCTTTATTAACCGGGGCAGCATCCTGGCCATGGGGATTGTACCCACTGCAAAGGCAGAGGTTATTGCTGCCCAGACTGTAGAGGGGCTAAAGGAAATTTTCGAAGGCCAGATATCCCAGCTCACAGCTCTTGGGCTTGACCGGCAGACCCTGCTCGATCAGATATTTATCACCCCAAGCTGCGGTACAGGTTCTTTGGATTTTGACTCAGCAAAACGAGTGCTGGAGCTAACCCGGGACCTGTCTTCCGCCATTCGAAATTCTTAAGTCTTTTTCAGATGTATCAAAGGGCTCTGCCAATACGGCAGGGCCCTTTTTATGCAAATTGAACCTCGAACTTTATGTATTTTCAGCCAGTGCTTCGGCCTTGAAATCACCGAAGACAGGTTCCCCATTCTCAAAATATTGGGGATACGCCTTTTGACAGGCCAGTAGAATTTCATCCCAGGGCAGATCTGCAAAGTGTCCGTGATCCTTTACATATTCCATGTGTCGGTTCCCCTTGGCATCAAAGGGATGAAAAATGGAATCTTCAATGCCGTCAAACTCCAGAGGGAGCACCCCAAAAGCCTGGCAGAGGCTGAGGTTAAATGCCGGGGTCGCCTTTACCCATTTCCCATTCAGAAACACATCTGTATACCCGTGCCAGACAAAAAGATCGGTGCCCATTTTTGCCTTCAACCGTCCTGTTGTCAGATGATTTTTAACATCGGCAAATCCCAGACGGGCCGGGATGGACCGGTTTCTGAAGCAGGCGGCCAGAAGAACCGCCTTGGCCACACAATAGCCTTCACCTTTCGCCAGAATCCGGCTTGCCTTCATACTATCTTTTAAAGGTTCAATACTGTAGGGGTTGTACCTGATCTTATCCCTGACCGCATAGTAAAGCTGCACCGCTTTTTCAAGATCGTCTTTGGCATCCCGGGTATGCTCTATTGAAAATTCAACGATATCAGGATGATCCGATTCAATGTAAAACGTAGGCGAACAATAGGTATCCATATGCTTTTCCTTAAGTTGAATGTCTACAGCAAATCGCAAAAACATGTTCCAAAACCATAGTATCTTTTTCTACCACTTAAGGTTGGAAATTCCATATACTACAATCGATTTGCCTTTTGGTGATTGCTTTTTCTATTGATGTTTTTCTGAACGTTTTTTTGGCAATCACTATAAGTTACGTATGTTCATATACCTGCTGAGGCGGTTAAAATCAATATGCGCTGCCTGCCAATACCTGCCTCGGCCTGCTCCATCTATGTATCAAGACACACTTTTGTGCCAGTTTTGAGACAGAATCTCCATTCTTTTTTCAAAAGAGAGAGGCTTTACAGGCACTGGCATGTTTTATGCTAATTTACCCAGTACCAAGGAATGATTCAAATGATTCCTGCTAACCCATACTAATGAGACGACCCATGAAACCATATGGCAGAAAAGTAAAAAAACAAGTCAGCGCCATTCTCGAAGACTTCACACGGTCAGAGGCGTTACACCGTCTTGAAGAGATACCGGATGAGCAATTGGTCGGGCATTTATTCTCCCATTTTTACCATATGAACGAACTGATCAAATTTCGAAGTGTGACCGCCATGGGCGAACTGGCACTGCGGATTTCAGGGAAATCCATGGAAAAGGCCAGGATCATCCTGAGGCGACTCATGTGGAATCTCAATGATGAATCCGGGGGGATCGGCTGGGGATCACCCGAAGCCATGGGTGAGATATTGAGCTTGAGCCCGGAACTGGCCCTTGAATTTAAATCCATTCTGTTTTCATACCTGGATCACCGGGGGAACCACATTGAACATGAGATGCTTCAGCGCGGGGTGCTTTGGGGGATCGGCACCTATCTTGCGGCGGCACCCCAGGACTTGACGGAGATTACAAAAAATCAGATTTTCTCCCATCTCCATTCCAAGGATCCTGTAAAGCGGGGATTTGCCATTCGTGCCCTGATCAATTCCAACAGCTTTGACTGCCAGATTATACCGGAACATATTTTACATGACGGAGATTGTATTAACATTTATACCGGCTGGAATCTAATAGAGACCAGGATATCGGATATGTCCCATGCCTGTAACAAAAAACCGGTTTCCGCCTAACGAAAGAGAAGGCCCATATTGAAAAAAAAATGTGATAAAAACATTGCCCGTACCATTGAACTGGCCCAGGAAATGATTGAACTGGCCCAGGAGGGGTATGAGCAGCAGGAAGACCCGGGATGCGGTGTGCTTTACGGTATCCTTCTGGACTCCGGATACAGGATTCTGGATCTGGCGGAAAAAGAAAAGCATGCCCATGTTGAAAAAGGTTGGTGGGACGGCACTGTTAAAAAAGGAATGATATGAAAACCCCTATAGTGGATATGGCCGAATGCATCCTCTGCGAAGTCTGTATTGATCTGGCTCTCCACGCCTTTAAAATCAACGATTTCGGTTTTGTAGAGGTATTGCCTCTGGATGATTATAGGGATGAGGATATCCACGAGGCTGTAAAAAATTGTCCCAAAGACTGCATCACCTGGGAATAAGCCTTTGCCGGGGCGTTTAAACCCCGGCAGGTATTCCCCCTTCCCTGCTGCACCCTTTAAATTTTCCAAATTTCTTACAGAAAATCATTGCACCTGATACACAAATGTGTCAATTAGGGTTTCAGGCTGTAGAAACAGTCCTGGAATTAACACATTGATACTCTGGACATGCTGAAAATGAAAAATTTTACCCATTCCCTGCTGGACCGTGACAATCTGAACCTGGTTCTGGACAATCTCAAACAGGGTGTAATCGCCCATACCCCGGAACGGATCATCACGGTATTTAATAAAGAAGCTGAAAAAATAACCGGATATACCAAAGGCGACGTGATCGGGCAGGATTGCCATATTATATTTCAATCCCCGTTTTGCGGCGGCAAATGCTCTTTCTGCAAAGAAACCCCGGATCTGAATGCCGAGACCAAAGAATACCCCATCACCATTATCACCAAGTCGGGAGAGACCCGTCATCTTGAAATGACGGTGTCGGCCATTATCGACAATGAGAATGTATTCAAAGGTGTAATCGCCTCATTCAAAGACATGACCGACTCCATCCGCATGTCGCTTCGGGCGGAAAACCTGTCCAATTTTGCCGGTATTATCGGCAAGGACAAGGCCATGCAGGATATTTTCCGACAAATCAGGGACGTGGCCCTATACAACTATCCGGTCCATGTATCCGGTGATACCGGTACCGGAAAGGAACGGGTGGCCTATGCCATCCATGATATTTCTTCCTACGGCACCGGTGCTTTTGTACCGGTAAACTGCGGCGCCATTCCCGAAGGCATTGTGGAAAGCGAACTCTTCGGTCATGTCAAAGGGGCGTTTTCCGGAGCGGTCAAAGAACGGAAAGGCCGGTTCGAACTGGCCCACAAAGGCACCCTGTTTCTTGATGAAGTGGCTGAACTGCCGCTAAAGACCCAGGTTAAACTCCTCCGCTTTCTCCAGGAAGGTTCGTTTGAAAAAGTGGGGGGAGAAAAGAAAGTTACAGTTGATGTCAGAATCATCTCCGCCACCAATAAAAACCTCAAAGAAGAGGTGAAACACGGCCGGTTCAGGGAGGATCTTTTTTACCGCCTTAATGTCATTCCCATCCACCTGCCGCCTCTTAGGGAGCGCAAAAGCGATATCCCGCTGCTGGCAGCACATTTCTTAAAAGAGGCAGAGCAGGAGAGCAACAATCCCGTACCGGACCTGTCCGGTGAGTCCATCAACCTAATGATGGATTACCAATGGCCCGGCAATGTCAGGGAGTTGAAAAATGTGATCCAGTTTTCCGTGGTCCGATCCAGGGGGAATACCATCCACCCCCAGGATATGCCCCTGGAAGTCAGCCAGGAATCTGCGATATCCAGATTCAGGGAACCTGCACCGGTTGAAACAGATATTCCCCTGACCCGGGGAAAACTCACCGAAGACTCTGTCAAGACTGCGCTGATCAAAACCGGAGGAAACAAGTCAAAGGCCGCCCGGGTATTAGGGGTTGGCCGGGCGACCCTGTACCGGTTCCTGGCCCAGAATGAGACTGTCCGGACCTTTGCCGACGAATTTTAAACACCGGATCCAAAGGATTTAGCCTCATTTAAGGACCGAGCACAAGCCGGTTACCGGTGTTATCAAGTTTAAACCGGGCAGTCTGGCCTTCCAAAAATTTGCCCTTAAGAATGGCCATGGACAGAGGATTTTCAATTTCCTGCTGTATCACCCGCTTCAGCGGCCGTGCCCCGAATCCCGGATCATATCCTTTTTCCGCCAGAAGGCAGAGTGCTGCCTCATCCAGATCAACGGCCAGGTTCCGGCCTGCCAGACGCTGATTCAGGCCAGCTATCTGGATGGCGGCAATATCCATGATATTCTCCCGGGTCAGGGCATGGAAGGTTATTATTTCATCGATCCGATTAAGGAATTCAGGCCTGAATGCTGCCTTGAGCGCTGCCCAAATTTCCTGTTCCGGATTAACATCACAGGCCTCCAGCAGAAGCCTGGATCCCACATTGGAGGTCATGATGATAATGGTGTTGGTAAAATCAACGGTTCTGCCGTGGCCGTCGGTCATCCGTCCGTCATCCAGGACCTGGAGCAAGATATTGAACACATCCGGATGGGCCTTTTCAATCTCATCAAAGAGAATCACTGAATAAGGCCTGCGCCGGACCGCCTCGGTCAAATATCCGCCCTCATCATACCCCAC
>PIVQ01000549.1 GCA_003354055.1 Desulfobacteraceae bacterium
GACTGACAGCTTTCAGGGAAAAACGCAAACCTGTTTACAAAGGGAGATAAGCCGATGACCGAGCACCGATCATTCTGGCTCGCTGAAGAGGAACATCTAACCGCCCGCCAGCAGGAAGCCATCTGGCCGGGTGGCCAAAAGGCCATTGATAACCTGGCCAAACGGAACAAACGCCCGGTGAGAGACTTGATTACCGACATCATTGATCCGAACACCCCGTTTTTTGAACTGTCGCTGCTGGCCGGTTTCGGTATGGGATATCCCGGTGTGGACGATGTCCCCTGTGCAGGCATTGTCACAGGTATCGGAAAAATCCACGGAAACTGGACCATGATCATGGCCAATGATTCCAGGGTCAAAGCAGGGACCTATTTCCCCATTACACTGAAGAAACATATGCGGGCCCAGGCCATTGCAGAGAACTGCGGCCTGAACTGCGTTTATATTGCCGACTCCGGCGGGGTATTTCTGCCCATGCAGGCAGATGTCTTTCCGGATGACCAGCATTTTGGGTCCATATTTTACAACATGGCCAGAATGTCGGCCAAAGGGCTTCGCCAGGTCACCCTGAGTACCGGCGGCAACACAGCCGGCGGTGCCTATATTGTGTTCATGGCCTGCGAATCCATCATGATCGATCAGCAGTCCTTTTCATTTTTAGGCGGACCGCCTCTGGTCAAAATGGCAACGGGCGAAGATATATCTGCCGAAGACTTAGGCGGTGCCAAGGTTCATACCGGGGTTTCAGGCGGGGCAGATCACTTATGTTCCGACCAGACCGAAGCCATCGGCCGGGTAAGGGAACTGCTCTCTTTGACCGCTCCCCAGACAACGAATCTGCACCGCTACCAGGAACAGGAACCTTCTATCCCTCTGGACAATCTTTACGATTCGCTGCCCGCCTCCCCCCACCAGGGAATGAACGGCTACGAAGTTATCCAGTCCATTGCGGACGGCTCCTATTTTATAGAGGCCAAGAAAAACTTTGCCCCGGGCCGCGCCTCCAATATCCTCACCGGAAAAATCAGGATCAAAGGTCTGCCTGTGGGTGTCATCTGCTCCAACAATGCAGGCATCATCTTCCATGAGGCCGCCAAAAAGGTAACTGAATGGGTGGTGCGATGTTCCTATGAGAAAATCCCTCTACTCTTTATCCAGGGCGCCCCCGGATACATGGTAGGTTCTGATTCCGAGCATGCCGGTATCGGTAAATACGGGGCTGACATGGTGCGGGCGGTCTCCTGCGCCCAGGTTCCCAGAATCCAGCTGGTGATCGGTCCTGATAACGGGGCTGCAAACTACGGCATGTGCGGCAGGGCCTACAGGCCCCATTTCCTTTTCTCAACCATGCGGGCAAGAACATCTGTCATGAGCGGCAAAAGTGCCGGCGGTGTTCTGCTCCACATTGAGCAGGCCAAACGGAAACGAACAGGCAACCCCATGACCGAAGATGAAATTGCAGCCTTCCAGCAGAAGATGATCGACAAGTACGATGGGGAGGCCCATCCCTTTTTCTGCGGCTCCCGCCTGCTCAATGACCGGGTATTGAAATTTCACGAAATCCGTGACTGGCTGGCCATGGCGTTTGAGGTCAGTCTCCTCAAACCCATTGGCGATGCCACCTTTGGTAATTTCCGGTTTTAAGAAAACCTAATATTTTGGAAAAAGGCTTTTAGAAAAATAAAATTACGATTTTAAAATAAGAGGAAAGAACAATGACAGAATATGATTATTGGAAAATTTTTCCCAGAATGCCTAAAAAAGTCACCATTGGAGACATTACGGTGAGGGATGGATTCCAGCATCTGGAAAAATTTATCTCCACCGCAGCCAAGATCACCTATCTGGAAGAACTCATCTTTGCCGGCTGCAGGAACATTGAAGTCACTAACCTGGGCAATCCCAGGTCCATGCCCCAGTTTTCAGATGCAGAAGAGCTTCTGGCCCATCTCCGGTCGGACAACTTTGTTTCCCGGGCTGCCAAAAAAGGGATCAATATGAAGGATGTGGTCCTGACGGCCATCACCATCCGGGAAGCCTCTGTGGACCGGGCCATTGAACTTAAGAAACGGGGGGTAGGTCCGGATCGGGTGCTGATGATGGTCAGCACCGAAGAGCAGCATCACTTTGCCAATTCAGGTACCACCCTGCCCAACTACTGGGCAGAAGCTGCACGCTGTATCAAAAAGTGTTCTGAGGCGGGTATTAAAATGTGCGGCACCGTCTCCACAATATGGGGATCGCCCATTGGCGGGGCAACAGACATGAAAGATGCCGTGGCATTTACCAAACACTGGCTTGACATCGGTGCATCGGATGTCGAACATGCCGATCATGACGGGTCAGCCTCTGCCCCGGATGTATACCGATATTTTTCCATGATTCTGGATGAAATCCCGGATACCAGTCTTCATATTGCCCATTTCCATGAAACCAAACGGGTGGCCTCGGCCTCCGTTCTGGCTGCGCTCCAGGCAGGAATCACCCATTTTGAGGCTACGCTTGGCGGACTTGGCGGCCAGCCTGCCAACTTCCTGGATGACCGGCCAATCAAGGGTACCGGCGATTACTATTATGATGATGAACGGTATGTCGGCCTGGTATGTCTGGAAGATACACTTGTACAAATTGACGAAATGGGTATAGAACATGGGTATGATGTGGACAGAATCCTCTGGCTGGGCAAGCAATTGGAGAGAACCGTCGACACACGGCTAAGAAGCGAAGCCATGATCAACGGCAGGACCCTAAAAGAAGGCCATATGCACTATGCCCGCCCCGGACTGGCCAAACTCAAAGAAAAGCTGGGTGAAACACCGGATCAAAGCCTACCCAACCCTTAAACCGGCGCCCCGGTTCCTGAGTGAAGATTGAATCAGGAACCGGTAAAACCAAAGGAGATGCCATGGAAAAACAAGACAAAACCCCACATATCAATGTAGATTATTTCGAAGACCTCACCGGAAACATAGACAATGGTGAAACAGGAGATGTGGATGAGGTAGGGACAAGGATTCGGCAGCTCAGGGAAGAACGCGGAATTTCTATAGAAAATCTGTCCAGCCTGACAGGTTTTGAGGTCAGCCGTCTTACGGACATTGAAAGCGGCAAGGAAAAACCCCAGCTGGGTATGGTGATGAAACTGTCCAAGGCCCTGGATTCTGCAGTGGGCCGCCTGGTTTCAGGTATGGGCACTAAACTCTTCTCCATTACCAAAAAGACCGACCGTAAACAGATAGCCAGATCCGCCTCTAAAACAGGAAAGAAAAATGTATACTCTTACATGAGTCTGGCCCCTGAAGTCCAGGGACGGCACATGGAGGCCCTGATTGTCCAGCTGGAAAGAACCGAGGACAGTGAAATCTCCGTCCACAACGGAGAAGAGTTTGTCTATGTTCTGGAAGGGGTGGCAAATCTGACCATTGCCAAAGAGAACCATGATCTGGAGCCTGGAGACTCTGCCTATTATCTGTCCACCACGCCCCATCATCTTACGGCCAAAACCGAGAAAGCCACCATTCTTGCAGTTCTCTACGAATAAGGAGGTCATCCATGCCTAAATTGCTGTGGCAGCCGTCTGAACAGAGGATACAAAATACCAATATGTACCGGTTCATGACCCAGGTGAATGACCGGTTTGGCAAAGATCTTAAGGCATATCCCGATTTATGGGAATGGTCTGTGGAAAACCTTGAAGATTTCTGGACACTGGCCTGGGATTTTCTGGATATTAAGGCCTCCGTTCCCTATGAAAAGGTGATACAAGACAAAGACAAAATGCCCGGGGCAAAATTTTTCACCGGATCCAAACTCAACTTTGCAGAAAACCTGCTGAGATTCAGAAATGATAATACAGCACTGGTGTTCAGGGGAGAGGATAAGGTCCGACGCACCCTGACCTACAACCAGCTCTATGATGAGGTGGCCAAAACCGCTTTGGCCCTTAAAAACATGGGGGTGGGTGCAGGTGACCGAGTGGTGGGATTTGTTCCCAATCTGCCCGAGTCCATCATTGCCATGCTGGCGGCCACAAGCTTAGGCGCCGTATGGTCTTCATGCTCCCCTGATTTCGGTATCAAAGGGGTGCTGGACCGGTTCGGCCAGACCCGGCCAAAGGTGTTGTTTACGGCCGACGGATACTATTTTAAGGGTAAGCCTCTCTCCAGTATTGAGAGGATCGCCGGCATCGTAAAAGAACTGCCCTCCATTGAAAAAATTGTGGTCATTCCCTATGTGAGCGAAACTCCTGATATTTCCGCCCTGCCCAATGCGGTCCATTTCAAGGACTTTAAGGATCCGGATGCCGGGGAAATCGATTTCGTTCAGATGGATTTCGATGATCCGTTGTATATCATGTACTCCTCCGGAACCACAGGCCTTCCCAAGTGCATGGTCCAGAGCGGCGGCGGTGTATTACTCCACCAGAAAAAAGAACTGGTGCTCCACACCGATCTCACGGAGGAAGATACCATATTCTACTTTACCACCTGCGGGTGGATGATGTGGAACTGGCTGACTTGTGCGCTGAGTACAGGGGCCACCCTGGTGCTCTTTGACGGCAATCCCTTTCACCCGGGGGCCGATGCCCTGTGGCAAATGGCCGAGGATGAAAAGATAACGGTATTCGGCACATCTGCCGGATATATCGAAGCCCTGAAGAATGCAGGCGTGAAACCAAAGGAGCAGTTTGATTTAAGTCATCTGAAATCCGTTCTTTCCACGGGCTCTCCCCTGTCTGATGAAAATTTCCATTTCATTTACGACCATGTAAAGGAAGATCTGCAACTGGCCTCCATTTCAGGCGGCTCCGATCTTAACGGCTGTTTTGCCCTGGGCAATCCCATGGGGCCGGTTTATGTGGGAGAACTCCAGTGCAGGGGCCTTGGCATGAAAGTATATGCCTATGATCAGGACGGCCAGCCGGTTGTGGACCAGCAGGCTGAACTTGTCTGCACGGCACCCTTTCCCTCCATGCCCATCTATTTCTGGGGGGATGATGACGGGGTTAAGTACCACTCCGCCTATTTTGCCAATTACCCAAACGTATGGACCCACGGGGACTTTGTTCAGGTCACGTCCAGAGGCGGAATGATCATGTCCGG
>PIVQ01000550.1 GCA_003354055.1 Desulfobacteraceae bacterium
TGCCCCTCGGGGTCGTCATGGCCCAGAAGCTTGCACCGGGATCCCGAGCCATGGTGGCCAGTCTGATGATGGGGTTCGCATATGGACTTGGCGGTGCCATTTCTCCCGGGATTGGACTGCTGGCTGATTTTTATGGTCTTGAAACCGTATTGTTTTATTCTGCCTTTATTCCTTTGATTTGTCTGGTATTTATTGCCAGGTTTCCGAGCATCAAATAATGGTGACGGGCCTATGTCAAAAGTAATTTTGATCCAGCCCCCGATCCGGGAGTTTTACCTTACCCGCAAACGGACCATACCCTATGGTCTTGCCTCCATTGCCGCGTGTCTTGAATTGGCCGGATTTGATACTAAGATCATTGATGCCCTGGCCAGGGATAAATCCAAGGTTGTTGACTACCCCAAAGGTTTTGAACACCTGGAACCTTATTACGGCCGGTCTGACCATTCTTTTTTTTCCCTGTTTCATCAATTCAGGCACTTTGGATACAGCCATCAGCATATGGCTGCAATGGTCAGAAAGCTTCAGCCTCTGGTGGTCGGCATTTCTTCCCTGTTCACCGCCTATCAAGACCAGGCGTTGGAAACGGCCACGGCTGTTAAACGGTTTTACCCGGATGCATATATTGTAATGGGTGGCCACCATCCGACCGTCTTTCCAAAGCAGACACTGGAATGCCGTGCCGTTGATTTTGTTGTCAGGGGTGAGGGGGAAGTCTCCTTGCCAAAGCTTTGTACGCTTTTGGATGTAAAGAATAAACCCAAGGTTTCAGGTCGATTTGAAGATTCTTCAGCACTCAAAACCATTCCTGGAATTGCATTCCGAGAAAACGATCATCTCTTTGTCTCTGAACCTGCCTGGGTCGAAAATTTGGACCAGCTTCCAGGACCGGCTTTAGAGAAGGTCGATCAATCCTATTATTGCCGAAATAAAACTGCTGCCATCACTGTTGTGGCGTCCAGGGGATGCCCTTTTCCCTGCTCCTATTGTTCGGTATCCGCCTCTTCTTCCCATGCCGGTTTCCGCCAGAGGCGGGTGAAAGATATCCTTACGGAAATTGCGATCCAGGCAGATCAAAGAGAAATTGGGTTTATCGATTTCGAAGATGAAAATCTAACGCTTAAAAAAGAATGGGTTCTGGAACTTCTTTACGGTGTCAGGCAGATCTTCAAGGGGAAAACTATTGAGCTGAGAGCCATGAACGGACTGTATCCCCCATCTTTGGACAGGGAGATCATACAGGCCATGAAAGATTCGGGATTCAAGACATTGAACCTTTCTCTGGGCTCTTTTTCAAAAGATCAGTTAAAACGGTTCAAACGACCGGATGTAACCCGTGCCCATGACCGGGTGATCAATATTGCTGAAGAATTGGGGATGGAGACGGTCTCATATATCATCGGGGCTGCTCCGGGTCAGACAGCCCGAACCACTTTAAACGATCTTTTGATGCTGGCCAGGCGGCGCACCCTTTCAGGGTTATCCATATTTTATCCTGCCCCGGGAAGCCTTGACTATGAGGTCTGCCGGAAGGCAAATATTTTGCCTGATGATTTTTCTTTGATGCGGTCTACCGCCCTGCCCCTCGATCATACCACAACCCGTTTGGAGGCGGTGACCCTGCTGCGGTTGTCCCGGCTTCTCAATTATATGAAATCCCACATAGATGCTCATGGATGTTTGCCAGAACCTGAAATGTACACTGCGAAAGTGGCTGACGCATTACAGGATACAAACAACTGGGCTGACCGGAATCGCGTCAGCTGTAAATTGCTTCAATGGTTTCTGGTAGATGGTATCATCCGGGGAATTGATACAAAATGTGAGGTGTATTCCCATAAAACAGACTTCGAATTAACCGGGGCATTTCTCCGGGGGATACAACAAGAACCTGTCAAGGGGGTTAAGCAGGGACTTGACGGGTCTGACTTAGCCTAAGGCTGATGGATATGCTCATGTACATGGGCCACAATCTTAGACCTGACCATGTCGGCAATCTCTTCAGGTTCCATATTTTTAAATCTGGACACCGGAATTTCATCCAAGATCATCACCTCCATCTGCCGTTGTTTTCTGATGGTCAGGGAATGTTTCGGCAGGGCATCTTTGGTATGGTTGAGTACCACCGGCTGGATGGGAACGCCTGCATTTTTAGCCAGGATGAAGGCACCGGGTTTAAAGGGTCCTACCAGGCCATCTCTTGAACGGGTGCCCTCAGGAAAGAAGAAGACCGAGATGTTCTTTTTCAGCAGGGATTCACATTGGGACATCATTGTGGCTATACTTTCCCTGTCTCCCCTTTTTAGTTTTATATCCCCGTTGAGAATCATATTCCATCCGATAAAAGGGAGATTGAAAACCGCTGCCTTGGAGACCCAGCGATAAGGGAATAGGAGGCGGTAAAGTACGAGGATATCCACCTGGCTCTGGTGGTTGGAGACCAGGACGTAGTTTTTATTTAATGAAAGTTTATGGCGGCCTATGATTTTAACGGACCAGGCAGGCATGCACCAGATATAGACCGAGCCCCAGAAGGCGCTGAATGTGTTTGTTATGATCCGGCGGCGGTCAAAAAGGGCCGTCATCAGCCGGATCACACAGGCAATACAGAAGAACAGGGCTGCAATAATGCTTATAAAAACAATATAGACAATGGAAAAGGCCTTGTTTAGGAGTGTCAGTCTAAAGCGCATAGGGAGTCAGGCTCTCGTATCCCTCTTCCGTTACAAGGATGGTCTGTTCAAACTGGGCGGAAAGGGACCCGTCGTTGGTCACGGCGGTCCAGCGGTCCTCCAGCACATGAAGCTCTTTTTTACCAAGGTTGATCATGGGTTCGATGGTAAACACCATTCCCGGTACCAGGGCCACGCCTTTGCCGGGCCGGCCAAAGTGGAGAATCTGAGGCTGTTCATGAAAATCGACTCCGACACCATGGCCTACAAATTCCCTGACGACCGAACAGCCCTTGCCTTCGGCATAGTTCTGAATGGCATGGCCGATGTCGCCAAGTGTTGCTCCCGGCCTGACGGTTTCGATGGCCAACCTTAGAGACTCGGCAGCCACGGCAACGATTCTTTTGGCTTCAGGTGTTGGCGTACCCACAAAAAAGGTTCTGCTGGCATCTGCGTAATATCCGTCAAGAATGGGGGTGATATCCACATTCACAATATCGCCGTCTTCAAGGACTCTTTCTCCCGGAATGCCGTGACAGATGACCTCGTTAATGGACACGCAGACGGATTTTGGGAATCCCCGGTAATTCAGGGGGGCGGGAATCCCGCCTGCCTTTGCCGTGGCTTCATGGACAAAGGTGTTTATATCATCTGTTTTAAGTCCGGGCCGAATCATGGTCTCAACTTCATCCATGATGGACATGAGCAAGTCTCCTGCCCGTTTGATGCCGGCAATTTGCTCCGGGGTTTTAATTATAATATCGTACCGGTTTTTATACTCTTCTTTTATGGAAATCTCTGCTTTGACGTTTCGGCAGCAGTTTTTATATTTTTTTCCGCTTCCGCAGGGGCAGTTTTCGTTTCTTCCAATTTTCAACGATTTGTTTTTCATGGGGGCTAACTCCGGGAGGGCTGTCCCCAGAGTGAATGGGGATAAGCATTTTCAATTCGAATTGTGACCAGGTCTCCAATAACCGCCTGATCCGAAGGAAAGTGTACAATCTTATTGGATTCACTTCTGCCGAACATCTGTTTCATATTTTTATTTTCTGTGACAAATCCGTCCCTTTTTTTCTGGCTTTCACCTTCTACCAGCACCCGGACATCTCGTCCGACCAGGGCCAGGTTTTTTTTTCCCGTATATGTCTCCTGAAGGGCCAGAAGCTGATTTAACCGAACCTTTTTGATCTTTTCTTCAATCTGGTTGGGGAATTTGGCAGCCGGCGCTGAAGACCTGTCTGAATAGGCAAATGCATAAATCGAATCAAATTCAACCGTCCTGAGCAGATCCATGGTGTCCTGGAAGTCTTCTTCGGTTTCCGAAGGGAACCCCACAATAATATCCGTGGACAGGGCCATGTCGGGACAGGCCTTTTTAAGGGCGCTGATCCTGGACAGATATGTTTCCCTGGTATATCCCCGGTTCATCTTTTTCAGTATCGCATTGGAACCTGACTGCACCGGAAGATGTAGGTGGTTGCAGACCTTTTCAAGCCGGCACATGGCCAGGATGAGATCTTCTGACAGATCTTTGGGATGTGAGGTGGCAAAGCGGATCCTCTGGATGCCATCTACACGGCTGACCTCTTCCAGTAATTGGGGAAAACTGATGTCCCCGTCCTTTACACCGTAGGAGTTGACATTCTGGCCCAGCAGGGTGATTTCCCTGATCCCGGATTCCGCAAGCACCTGGGTCTCTTTGACAATGGCCTCATGGCTCCGGCTTTTCTCCCGGCCTCTGACATAGGGCACTACGCAATAGGTACAGAAGTTCTCGCACCCCTGCATGATAGTGATAAATTTGGATACCTGGGTTTCGTCAAAGGCGGATTCATCGGGCAGGGCTTCAAAAATCATGTCTGATTCAGCCGTATCCACGATCCTTTGTTCGCCTGAGGCAAGGGCCAAAAGATGGCTGCCAAGCCGGGCAAAGGCCTGGGTGCCCAGGACAAGGTCCAGGTGGGGGACGCGGGCAAAGGCCTTTTCCCCTTCCTGCTGTGCTACGCAGCCGGCCATGATGGTGATCAGGTGCGGGCGTTTTTTCTTTTCCTTGGCAAAACGGCCAAGGAAGCTGAAGGCTTTTTCTTCGGCCTTATGGCGGATGGAGCAGGTATTGCAGAGAACTAGATCCGCCTCATCCATATCTAAGGTTTTCTCATATCCGTAGGCAGTCAGAATACCGGCCAGTTTTTCAGAATCATACACATTCATCTGGCATCCGATGGTATTTATAAACGCCTTTCCTTTATCTTTCATCAAAACAAAAATCCTTTTTCAGATCCTCAACTATCCTGAATGCAGTTTCCTGACGGTCGGGTGCTATGGTCAGCTTGATATGGCCGATTTTCGGATCAAGGGTAGTGACCACGGCAACCCCTTCATGGGCTTCGAAAATAAACCGGATAAATCCGATTTTGGCCTTCTC
>PIVQ01001357.1 GCA_003354055.1 Desulfobacteraceae bacterium
TACGATGGACCCCAAAGCTTGGACAGCTTTTATGCTGAGTTAAGCTCTAAATTCTTTTAAAAAAAATTAAAAATCGAAAAACCTGCTACGTCTGGCCTTACTTTTTACGCGCCCGGAGGGTGTGGGAAAAGTAAGCCAGAAGCCGAAGGTTTTTCAGGCGGCTTCCTTTAACTCCTGTTTCTTAAAATATATTTCATCCGGTGTCCAGTCCTCAAGGGATTGATGAGATCGATCCTCATTATAAAACCGGAACCATTTTTTAAGGCCTTGCCGCAGGTCTTTCCCGCTATCAAAGGCTCTTAAATACAAATACTGGTACTTTACTGTCCACCATAATCTTTCAATAAAAATATTGTCTTGGAATCGGCCACGGCCGTCCATACTAATTTGAATATTGTTATCCTTTAATACATTTGTAAATGATTCACCGGTAAATTGGCTACCCTGGTCCGTATTGAACATTTCAGGACAACCATACTTATCAATGGCTTCTTCCAATGCTTCTACACAAAAATCGGCATCCATGGAATTTGATACACGCCAGGATAAAACTTTCCGGCTATGCCAGTCCATGATTGCCACAAGGTACATGAATCCACGAGACATTGGCACATAGGTTATATCGGCAGCCCATACTTGATCAGGGCAGTTAATTTTCAATCCTCTCAATAGATATGGGTATATCTTATGTTGAGGGTGTGGTTTGGTCGTTCGGGGTTTTGGATATAAAGCTTGTAACCCCATAAGTCTCATAAGACGTTGTATCGGTTTTCGATTTATTGTCCAGCCCAATCTCCTGATATGATTTCGCATTGACCTGCTACCATAAAATGGTGTTTCCAAATATTGTTCATCAATAATCCGCATCAAATCCAGATCCCTTTCTTTTATCTGTTTTGGTTTATAATACGCCGAGGATCTACTGATGTCCAAAAGACTACATTGGAATGAAACGCTTATTTGGGTACTATTGAAATCTATCATTTGTTTTCTTTGTTCTCGACTTAGAAATTGAGCTTTTCCGACAAAAAATCGTTTGCTACCTTTAACTTGCCAATCTGTTTGTAAAGTTCATCGACCTTGGCGGTATTGTTTTTTTTGGTTTTCTGACCTTTGCCGAAAACACCTGCTGCATTATCCAAAAGTGAGCGCTTCCAATTGTGAATCATAGTTGGGTGAATTTCAAACCTGGCGGCCAGTTCTGAAATAGTTTCATCATTTTTTATTGCTGCCAGGGCAACTTTGGCTTTGAATTCCGG
>PIVQ01000551.1 GCA_003354055.1 Desulfobacteraceae bacterium
TGAGCTTTTACTAATTTTTCACCTGCTTTTACATCTTTTATAAAATCTATTGATTTAAAAGCTTTTTTTAATTCATTTCTTAATAATTCTAAATACCTTTCTGCTTCTACACTATATGTTGTATAAACATATTTCAATGGTTTATTTTTATTAAATATATTTATTGCTCCTCCTTTACCTCCTTTTTGATGAGTTTTACCACAACTTCCTCCTAACTGTATAGGTTTTCCAGTCTTTGGATCTATTATTTGTAATTTTTTTGTTGGTGATTTTTTAATTGGTTTTCTTGGTCCTCGTGTTGGTGAAGGTTTTGGTGAAAGTCCATATGTTATTTTTTTATATTCCCAGAAACCCATTAGGCCAGAAATGTCAGCTATGTCAGTGCTACTTTCTGGATTTATACAACTTCCCATTACATATTGTCTTGTGTTATAATTAAATATCATTTGTCTAAAACATACATAAACATGAACTGCTTTAAAATCTGGTATTAAAAAATCATTCATATAACCTTGGAGTTTAAACCAATAATAATTTTGAGGATTATCTGATGTAAATTGGCTTCTATGAATATCACCTACTATTTTTATATAATCTCTTTGTGAGTGAATTAAGTAATTAATTGTCGGATTATTAATCACACTTAATATATCTATAATATTTTGTTGTGTATAATTTGAATTATGTTTTGTGAATATAACAACCATTATTTTTCTATATGTATTATTATTATTTTATATTTTAAATACAAATTATATTAAAAATAAATTAAGTTAATATATATAATTAAATTAATTTATAATGTCACTTAGTGCTCTTTCTACAAATAGATCATATGGAAATTGTTGCGACGATATTAGACCATATATTGTTTCGGTTGAAGATACAGGATTAGTATCAGGTGGAGGTGGTGGTTCTACTATAACTACTGAGATTATAATAGGTGATATAGTTACAGTTGTACAATTAAATGCTCAAACTATTATTACTAATACATTAGATGCTGATAGTATAACTACTACAATTTTAAATGTTTCTACTATAACTGGATTTTCAGTACCTTCGGGTGATGATGTAACATTTATTGGTGTCACAGATATTGATAAGTTTTTTTGGGATTCTTCTAAATCTACATTATTTATTGATGGTGATTTTAAAACAAGAGAGTCTTTTATTACATTATCACGCGAAAGTGACGAGAACGACCCAACAATCATTGATGCTGGAAAAGATCATGGTACTTTATTTCATTGGTTTGATGATAGTGTTTCTTCCGCAAAATTAGGATTTTTTGGACATGATGCTTCTATTGATAGATTTATTTTTAACTCAAACATTGTTGATCCAGTTACTGATGATGTTATTGTTGGAGTTGGTGTTTCTTACGGCGATATACAAGCAGGCGCATTTTATGCTGAAAAACTCATTAATGATGATACAACTGTTGCTAGTTTAGGTATTTCATCTGCTACTGATATTTATATGAGAGCAGAGGATAACATAGTTGTTATTGCTGAGGATAATTTAACACTTCAAACTATTAACACAGGTGGTGATATTAATATTACTACAAATAATGGTGATTTAAACCTTGATATTACAGGAGAAATGACTTTAGATGTTACAAATGGAGCTCTTGATATTCTTGTTAATGGACTTTCTACAGATACTATTACTATTGAAAATAATGCTGGAACTATTGATATTTTAACAGTCTCTTCAATTGATAAAGAAGCTATTTCTCTTGTTACTCAAAATGGAGGTATTCTATTAGATAGTAATTCATTAGGGATTACTGCTAATTCTGCATCTGATATTAATATGGTTGCTACTGATAGTTTTAATATTACTACTGGTGGTTCTGCCCTTTTAACTTTTGATGATACAAATGGTCTTGTTACAAATAAAGAAAAAACTGATTATTTACATTGGGTTCCTTATTATAATTTTGATGCTTCTGTTGGTTTATGGTTTACAAATCGTTCTGTACCAAGTAATCCTGTCCATTCTTGGATTAAAGATGCTGCTGCAGAAACAGCTATTATTTTTAGTGATTTAGATATATCTTCAAGGACAACTATTGATAAAGGACAAAAATTAAATAGTATATTTTTTGCGTATCAAATTACAGGACAAGCACTTACTAGTATTACTGCTGTCTTAACTGAAAAAACATTTGATCCATTAACTCCAACTGCTGGTGTTATATTAACTAATATTCCGGTATCTGATGGAACATTTGGGCTTTCAACTGGGACAACTATCAATAACCATTATGTATCAGTAGATGTTGATACACCAACATACTTAAATAATGAAAGTGTTCTTAATCTTGAATTAAGAATTGTATCGCAAGCAGCATCAGTTGTTGAATTTTATGGAGTTCATCTTTCATTTGCAAGAAATAATTTGTAAAATTGATTTTTGAAATTTATAATAAATATGATAAAAACTTTACCACAAGATTTAGAAGATATTATTATGGATTATAAAGACCAAATAGAAAGATTAGAATTAAAACAAAAAATAGATGAAAATAATTTGAAAATTAATAGTGTTCGCATATTATGTTGTAATAAAGATTATCTTATTAATAAATCAGTTGAAGATGAAATATCATATGGATTTAATGCTATAAATGGTGGTTATCTTGATATTAATTATCTTAAAAATAGTTATGAAAAAAACTTTAATAAAATAATTGAAGATAAATTAGATAATATTAGACAAACAAATATTGAATTACAACTTGAAAAATTAATGAAATATGGTAAAGATATTATTAGTGAAGAACTTGATGAGGGTTTAATTGTCATTGATGATGATACAGGTATTGCCATTGGAGTAACTGGTAATGATTATCAAAATAATTTTGGTATTGGTATAACTAATTATGATCATATTGATTATTATAATTTTGGTATTGGAGTTACTAATTAAAAAATTAACTTAAAAATATATAAATATAAGAATGTTCAAAAGAACTTATATTTATGTAAAAATTAACTTAAAAATATAATATTACTAATATATTATAATATAATGAATAATTCATCTTTAATTAATCCATTTTTGCTGTTAGGCCTTGATGTTCATGATAATAAAATTAATTTAAAAAAAGTTAAAAAAACATACCATAATTTATCATTATTAACACACCCAGATAAAGGTGGCAATGCTACCGATTTTATGATTATTCATCAGGCTTATAATTATGTATTGGAACAAGTAGAACAATCAAAAGATATGATTGAAATGGAAATACTAGAAGAAGATTTTAAGAACTTTTGTTTAGAAAATAAAATAAAAGAATTACCAACTTTATTAGATATTAGAGATGAAACAGCAATTTTTAATAAAAAATTTAATGAACAATGGGAAGAACAAAAAATTGATTGTGAAATCATTAATCCTTTTGATATGGATAATGGTTATGGTAATTTAATGGAAGATAGTTCTATTATACCAGAAGAAGCAGAACAAAAAGATGATAAAGATATTAAATTAACTAATAAATTCACTAGTGATGTTATAATATACACAGAACCAACAGCATTACCAGATAATTATGGCACATTTCAGAGATATGATGTTACAGAAGTTGATAATTTTGGAAATCTACCAGAACAAATGTATGATTATAGAGAGACACATTCTGAAATGAATCCTTCTGTTCCTAAAATAGAAGATAAAATAGAAGATAAACCTGATGATAATTTTGAAAAATTATTAAAAGAAAGACAATTAGAATATAAAATAATAAATATTAAGGAGAAGGAAATTGAAGAAAGATGTAAACGTATTGAAACTCTTGAAAAATTATTAAAGGAAAAACAAATGGAAAGAAATAGATTTTAAGTAAAAAGATTTTAAAAATGATTTAAAAAATAAAGATTATATTACAATATAATCATTATGGCAAATCTATCCAACGACCAAAACGCTTTTAAACAAACTGTTAAAGAATACGTTACATTAGATAAAAAAATTGCAGAAGCTGAAAAAACCATCAAAATCTTAAAAACAAGAAAAGAAATGTTATATAATAATGTTTTTAGATATATGATAAATCATCAAATCAAAGAATTAAACTTACCAGGAGGTGAAAAAATTAAAACATATACAAGAAAATCAAGACCAGGTGTTACAAAAAAATGGGTTTCAGATAGATTACATTCATATTGTGGAACACATCATTTAAATTATGAAGAATTATATGACTTTATCTACGATCCAACCCACCGTCCTCAAATTGAGAAACAATCTATTAAAAAGATGAAAGCAAAAAAAAGTAAAAAGTAAAAAATTAAATAAAAAAATATTAAAATTGATTTTAAATATTATATTAACTTATAACATTTAAACTATCTTTCAACTATGTTCTCCACACCAAAAATGACTTCTCCAACTTTAGTAGAATTTATCCACGAAAATCATGATTTATTAGAAATATTATACAAAAGAGTAAAAGGATTAAATAACAAAATTGAGTTTATGGATTTCTGTAAATTTGCTTATTTTCATTCACATTAATTAAATATTTATAAAACTTTTTTTTTCAATAATATATTTGGGACTTATTTTCCCGAATATATTTTTAAAATTGATTTTCTATATTATATTAATATAAATATATAAAAATGATTAAAATTATAGACAATGATGAAGAAGATTGTTCAACTAATTTTTTAGTTTATAATGTTCAAACAAATATTATTAATGCTTTACGAAGAACTATGATTGCTAATTTAAAAAATCATGCATTTAATGAAAAAAATACTATTATTGGTAAAAATACATCTCTTCTTCATAATGAAATTGTTAGACATCGTCTTTCATTAGTTCCTTTAAATACTTCTACTTGTTTAAAAGTAGAATTAAATATCTCAAACACAAATGAAGAAATCTTAAATGTTTATTCTAATGATATTCAAATCATTGAGGGTGAAGGTGAAATCGCACAAGATATTCTTTTATATAAATTAAAACAAGGTGAAGAAATTAATTTAAATGCTACAAGTAATTTAAATTCTGGTAAAGAAGGTGGAACTATTTATAAACCAATTATTACTTCATTCTTCAAAATTATTAAACA
>PIVQ01000045.1 GCA_003354055.1 Desulfobacteraceae bacterium
GGAGCCGTCAATCTTTAATTCCTTATCAATAATACTTAGGTTTTTCCTGTCTTTTTTACCCACCGTACGTCTCCTCAATATTTTTATGATTGAATATCAATAAATATCTTTCCGACCTCTTCTCCCTCTAAGGTTGTCACCACATGATATTGCCGGCCTTTTTTTTCTAAAGAATACCTGGGTAACAAGACACCGGCCCCGGTATCTATAACATAGCCCCGGTCCTCTCCTGTGTTGAGGCTATTATTTCCGACAAACCCTTTAAAATTAACAATATACGCAGATGGATCAACGTCACCGCTTATTATATCCACAATCACCAACTGATCACCGAAATTCAAATTAACCCGGCCGTAATTCTCCACGATCCTGGTTTTTCCGTTGACCTTAAGTTTATATTGGATCCGGCCGGATTTCTCAGAGTTGCTCAAAGACAACCGGTTAATGCCTCCGGTACCCCTTTCCGCCTGGACATCCAAAAAGACACTGCCACAGGTATAAAAGTCTTTTTTAGCCTCAATCCGCGTGGGTTCAACAATTTTCAACTTCTTTTTCATATCGTTGAATTCATTTCCAAGTCCGATCACATCGACACTGAGGCCACGTTCGTAATTAGCTACAATATCATGCACCTGAATGACATCTCCCTGTTTTATTTTTAATCGTTGCATCTTGCCGACCACCACAGGAATTGAATCATTCACAGAAATTATCATATACTGCATCTCTGGTTTTTTCAGATCAATCCCGGGGGTCTGGGGTATGATATTCAACAATGACATGAATCCGCCAACTGCCAGAATATGCTGACGTACTTTTTGCTCCAAAGGCAGGGACTTGGCCGATTCGATCCCAAAGGCCGGGATTTTACACACATTCAGGGCATAGTAGGTGGCGGACCTGCGCTGTTCCTTGTGCAGGGAATCCTGATGGTTGGTTTTATGATTGTTGAAATGAAAATAATGGGCCTCATCCCGGATCCCCGAATTGATGGCTTGGATCACTTGAAGGGCCATATCTTCAAGATCCAACGCAGGGTTGCCCTCACCCTGCTTCAGGGAAGCATCATCCGCAATAATGGATTGCCCGTACTTTTTAGGGTTCCGCTCAGAATCTTCCCAGGTTGGGGAAAAAAAACCTGAGCCTTCATGGAGGTTCAAAAAGCAATCGCTTTCACAGATCAGTTTTTTGAGGACATCCACAACCTTAGTCTCATAGTTGGTGGTATGGTCATCCATGAACTTTCGATTCATGTCCTGATTGATCTGCCGCTCTTTTTTTAGAATCGATGGAAAGTTGGCTCTGGGTACAACAATCAGGTTACCTTTTTCCAGTATGACGTCTGCATAAAAATCTGCTGCCAGTAATCCGCCGGGTTCATCCCCCTGAATACCACCAACTACAAGCAGGGTCTTTCCAGGTTTGGTTCCGAAGATCCTGTACACATGCAGTTCGTTTTCCTCACCCTCAAAAAAAACGGTGTGTGTTCTCTGACCGGCCATAACCTGCGTGCAAACCACAGCATTGAGAATACCAAAAAAAATCAGCACTCTCAAAACACGCCCTAAGTGTATTTTAATTATCCGACCCATTAATCGACTTCAGCCTCGTTAACTCTCATATTGCCTTCAAACATCAGCTTTCCGTCATCGTTGAATATATAAACGGTTGCCGTGTGAAATGAATCCGGCGACGCCTGGCTCCTGACCGTAAATTTAACCGGTTTAAATCTGGAAATGGAAAAGTATTGTCCCTTGCGGTAAGCTGTTGGCATCCCTTTTTTCAATGGAGAACCGGGTACAACAACCCACCCCTTTTCATCGTCCTTCTTAGGTTTCAGAACAGTAAAAATCCGGCCTGAAATCCCGCCTGGTTTGGTTGAAATATTTCTAATGTCGAAACGGACGATCAATTCTAAACTTGTGCTTCCCTGTAACACAGAAAATTTTTCTACTGCTACAAACGGTTCAAGTGCAGGCTTGACTTCCGGATTTTTAGCAGAAGGACTCACAACCGCCGGTTTAACCAGGATGGAAACACTCTCCTCTTTTTTTGTTTCAGGAACAGAAGGTACAGGTTGTTCCGGGACCACAGCCTTTTTTTCGTCTACTTTCTTTTGGGTACCGTTCTTAAAATCAGGTTTGGGCATCACGCCGGGTTTTTTTTCCTTGGCCTGGGCTAAGGTTATTTTATCAGAGGTTGCCTTCCCGATTTCGAGTTCGGGTTTTTTGCCAGCCATCACCAGCCTTGCCATTAAGATCTCTTTATCTTTGGTCAAGCGGCCTGCCTTTGTCTCAAGACCTGCTACTTCCTCTTTCAATAAAAGATTTTCCCGGCTTGTATTGGTAAAAAGAAAATAAAACCCCAAAGCTCCTGAAATACCGATCACGCTGATAATCAAAAACAGATAAACCAGAACCTTTAAATATCCACCTGATTTAAATTCACCAAAATCATCAACAACCAGGATTCTTTTTTTCCGGCTGGTTTTATATGGGGAAGGTTTTGCTCGGGCTATTTCCCTTTCCAGTTCTCTCGATATATCTTCCATAAGCCACCTTTTCTGACGAGTTTCAATCGTTTTCTTCCCTGGGTAGAAAATCCGCTGGACTCATAAAGTTGAAGAAATCTGACCTCATAACCATCTTTTTTCTGTATGACCTTATAATCTTTTCCTGTAACAGAGATATAATCATAACGTTTTGCAAGTTGTTTTTTACGCTTAACCCATGCGTTTTTCCCGAGCCCGTCGGAATAAAAATCATTGGCGTAAAATGCAGCATACTCCGCCATGTCCTTTGCAGACCAGGCCGCCAGCCATTGTTCAACAGTTTCCACGACGGCAACATCCATGGAATCATCCAGAACCAACTCCCGGGCAGCGGCCACCAACGGCACCTCTCCTGCGTCATAAGCCTTGGCTCGCTTCTGGAACAGATCACCCAGTATCACAGGCTTTTCAGATGACTTGATAAATAATTGCCGTTTGCCAAGATACTTGTTTTCCTGACCCACAGCCAGGTACATATCCATAAGTACGACAATCACCCCATCGTGGGCGTAAACACCTATATTTTTAATTCCGATTTTGAATTCCTGGTTCTTTTTTACTGCACTCTTCCGTACCTTCAGCCAGGTCTCCCACCATGAGATATCAGGTACATAATCATCTGCGTAAAAAGACAGGTATAGATGATAACTTCCATGCCCCATGGCTTCAGTCCATTTGCCTAAGAAATCTGTGATGCGCTCTTTTTGAACCTTGAGATCATTTTGGGCCTTCGGCTGGATCGCCTCAACAATAATTAGCGGGGTCGTATCCAGATTAATGTATTTGGACAGGGTCATAATATTTTTATTTTCAAGTGCCACACACCCATTTGACTCCATGGGCTTCAACGCCTTGTCCGTTCCATGGATCCAAATAGCAGACCCCTGTTTTCCCTGGCGAAGATCCAACAGATTCGGATAATCTGAAGGAAATGCTTTTTTACCGTAAACGGGAGTCAGATAACGGTCTTCATATTCATCTTTTAAAAAATATACCCCTTCCGGTGTTTTTTTATCCCCAGCCTTGGTTTTGGGACCGGCTGCTTCTCCGGTTGAACAGTCGAACTTATAGGAAAGCACAACCTGATCCGCGGTGGCAGAGTACACATAGAGGGTTTGACTCTTTTTTTCTACGATGACGGCATGTTCGTTTTCCGGAATCATCACAAGGGAGTCCGGTAAAAGCAACTCATCAGCACATAGGTTTTGGGCAAGCCCGACAATACAGAACAACACAAAAATCTTAATACGTCTCATTACTTTCATCTATGTATTAACTTACCTTTCGGGGTCAATTTTTAAATGCCTATAGGCCAGTTCCGACGCTTTTCTGCCACTGGATGTCCGGAGGACAAGACCGATTTTCAATAAAAAGGGTTCCACCACATCCACCAGGGTATCGGTTTCTTCCTGAAGGGTTGCGGCAATCGCTTCGATGCCCACAGGTCCGCCTTTATAAAAATCTATAATGGTTTTAAGATAATTTCTGTCCAGCCGGGTCAGACCCAGATTATCAACTCCTTCAAGGACCAGCGCTTCCCGAACCCCTTGAGAGGTAACTTGACCGTCATATTTCACCTGGGTGTAATCCCTGACCCTTTTTAAAAGGCGATTGGCCACTCTGGGTGTCCCTCTGGATCTTAAGGCCAGCGACCTTGCCCCGTCATCGGACATAGGGGTGTTTAAAATCGCAGCGGACCGTTTAATAATAACTATAAGCTCTTCAACTGTGTAAAAATCAAGGGTTCTGAATATGCCGAACCTATCGCGCAACGGAGCTGATAACAGCCCCACCCGGGTTGTAGCCCCAATGAGGACAAATTGTTTCAACCTGTAGCGATGACTTCTAGCATGGATCCCCTTATCAAACACAAAATCAACTGCAAAATCTTCCATGGCAGGATACAAAAACTCCTCAACCACCTTGGGAATCCTATGGATTTCATCGATAAAAAGGATATCACCCTCACCCAGATGGGTCAAAATCCCCACAAGATCACCACCTTTTTCCAAGGTCGGCCCTGAAGTCACGGTCAATTCCCTTTCCATCTCATTGGCAATGATGTAGGAAACCGTTGTTTTCCCAAGTCCGGGCGGGCCGTGCAGCAAAATATGATCCAAAGGCTCACCCCTCAATTTTGCAGCCTGAATTGCGATCTTAAGGGTCTCAACCGCCTCCTTTTGGCCCACATAATCATCAAACCGCGTTGGTCGCAGGGAAACAATCTCAGGAGAACCATCCTCCTGCTTTGGTTTTTCAGAAACCACCCCTTTCTTGTCCGATGAAAAGGATATGATGTCCGTTTCCATGATTAGCGATTCTCCTGATAAATTTCATCAAACAGATCTTCAGGGGTTTGAATTGACGGATTCCGGTCAAATGCCTCTTTGATCATCCGCTGGGCTGATGCGGCAGAATGCCCGAGCTGTTCAACCAGCACATCCCCAACCTGCCTTGAAATACCCTCCCGCTCAATGGGCAGTTCAGTTGCAGGCGCATCAGGTGTCACCACACCTGCTCCAATAAACTCTATGACCTTCCCGTGGAGAGTCGCGATTATTTTTTCGGCTGTCCGTTTTCCGATACCGGATAGTTGAGATAAAAACGCCACATCTTTATCCTCAATTGCTCTGGCCACCTTAGATACAGGTTTGGTCAATGCTTTAATCGCTTTCATGGGGCCGATGGCCGACACTGTAATAAACAATTGAAAAAATTCTTTATCCTCAGGGGCCAAAAAACCTATGAGAACCGGTTTGGGCTGCCGCTCAGTGACATGGTAATAGATATACAGAGCAATCTCTCCCTGATCCGATCCTGTTTCAGATTCCAGACTTTCTGCATTTGCAACGGCCTTGGAGAGGGTTATGGGGTCCAGCAATATCTCATACCCGATATGACCGGCCAACAGAAGAATACCGTCTGGCTCCCGACGAATAATTTTTCCCTCAATATATCCGATCATCATTATTTTCCATATCTGTATAAACCGGTTAATGCCAATCCCAGCGCATCCGAGGCATGAAACGGCCGGATGGGTTCGTCGTGGTTCAACAGGTGACGCACAGAGCGCTCCACCTGATATTTGTCCGCACTGCCGTTACCGGAGATTATTTTTTTAACTTCCCTGACCGCAACCTCCTTAATGGTGGCCCCTGCGTTAAAAGCCGCCAACAGTAGCACGCCTGTAACTTTTCCCAACATAATACCTGATCCGGGGTATTTTTCAAGGGAGTAAATATCCTCAATAACAACAAGGTCGGGCCTCTGCTGCTCTAAAAATGTATTTGCTTTGGAATAGATGAAATTCAATCGGCTAGGTAAGGGATCCTTAGCATCTGTGGATATGGAGCCGAATGAATATTCCTGAATATCCACTCCCTGCCCCTGAATCACACCGATACCCGTTCCAGCAAGTCCGGGGTCAATACCAATGATCTTCATCATGGAGACAAAACCGGGCTCAATTTAACCCTTTGAGTTTCTCTGTAGCATACTGGGCTTCTTTGGAACCGGGATGCCGTTTGATCAACTCTTTTAAAATCAATCTGGCATTGGCCTTTTCACCAAGCGCCGCAAAGGCGTATCCCTGTTTTAATCTGGCGGCGGCAGTTTTGTTGGAATCCGGGTAGGTTTCTAGGACTTTCTGATATTCAAGTATGGCCTTTTCATACCATTTTTCGACATAGTAGCTGTCAGCAATCCAGAACCGTGCATTATCCGCATTTTTTGAATCTGGATACTTGTTGATAAAATTTTCAAACTGGATTCTGGCGTTCTCCCTGTCCCCTTGGTCAAACATTTTTTTTGCAAGGCCATACAGGGCCTGTTCCGAGTCTGCGGCAACCGGAATAGCAGCTTTCTGTCCATCTTCGGATGTCAGGGTTTCCGACGGTTCAAATCCCATATATTTTTCAAGGGCAATAACCTTTTCAAAATTCCTTGAAATGGCATTATCAAGCCGGTCCAGCCTTTTTTCCAGCGTCTCCTGCCTGGCCTGATCACTGGTCCCCAAATTATGCCGTAACTCCTCGATCAACCCTTCCATCCGGTAAAAACTTTCTTTCATCTGCTTTATCTCATACTTGACCTCAGCATAGTTTTCCCGGGAAGTTTTTGAGGATTCAGTCAGTTCGCTTTTTAATACTCCAAGGTCCTGGGCAGCAGCATTACCCTTTTGAACCGAAGCTTGATGATTGCTCTCCCTTTCAATGGCAGCCACACGGCTTTCCAATACTTTGTATTGATCCGGTGCCACACAACCTGTCACCAGAAAGGCCATACACATAAAAAAAAGAAAACGTCTCATATCAAACTCCAGTACTGGAAACGATTAAAACTCCGTGTACACCCGGCACCAAAAGCACCGGTTGTACACGGAGTGAAGTAATTAAAATTTGCTACCGATTTGTGACCCGTTTGTGACCAGGTTTATTCGATTACAAATTGCGCACGTCTGTTTTTACGATACGCCTCTTCAGTCTGTCCAGGATCAAGGGGTTTTTCCTCACCAAAACTGACCATGGTAAGCCTGCCTGCAGAAATACCAAGGTCAGCCAGATAATTCCTGGCGGCCTGGGCACGGCGTTCACCAAGGGCAAGGTTGTAATCAGTGGTACCACGTTCGTCACAATGACCCTGAACGGCTACTTTGACCATGGCATTTGCTCTCAGCCACTCTGCCTTTTCCTTGAGCAGCATTTTTGCCATAGAACTCAGCTCGGCACTGTCAAAATCAAAATGAATGTTCTGATTAACAAACCGGTTTTTAGCTGCTGCAATTTTAGCCGCCTTTTCTTGGGCCATCTGCGCTTCAAGATCCTGCTGTTTGATCTGTTCGGCTTCAATTCTTGCCTTTTCTGCAGCTTCTGCTTTGGCTTGGTCTTCAACGGTTGTCGCATCTGACACTACTGTTTTCTGGGCACAGGAAACTGTCATAAAAAGGCCTGCCACCAGCACAGCCACCATCAGATTCATCCACAAATTTCTTTTCATTACGCCTCCTTTGATCGTGATTAATTATACCTAACTAATTATCTATTATCCGTTAACTCATTTAATACGAAGCCTGGGAACTGCTTGACCCGGACCAATGGGGTTGACTCTGTTTTCCTTTAAGGGTTAACAGCCGTCGCTGATCCGTCCCTGCAGATGTCATCACATATAGCCTGTCCCTGCCGCCTTCCCGGGTAGACTTAAATGCAATCAAACTGCCGTCAGGCGACCAGGTCGGATCTTCATTATCCCCCTGGTCCATTGTCAGCTGAACCGGGACACCCGCTCCGGATTCAAGACTGATAACCAATATATTAATTTTATTCTTCACAATACCTACGTAGGCAATTTTCTTTCCGTCAGGGGACCATGCCGGTGAGGTATTATACTTTCCTGTAAACGTAACCCTGCGTACCTCTCCTGAGGCCAAATCCTGCAGGTAAATCTGAGGATTCCCCCCTCTGCTGGAGGTAAACGCAATCTTTTTACCGTCCGGTGAAAATTTGCCGGAAACATTCACCCCCCAGCTCTTGGTAATCCTTTTAATAATTTCTCCCTTTTTGGTCAACAAATATATTTCCTGATTACCGGAAAAACTAAGTGTTGCGGCCAATTTTAACTGTCCCGGCATCCAGTCAGGAGCAATATTCATCCCATCGTAATTTACAATAGCCCCCCGATTTTCCTTGATATTCTTAATAAAAATGTCCGGTTTTCCCTTGGCATAGGACACATAAGCCATCCATTCACCGTCATGGGAGCGTGCCGGTGAAAGGGAGATGCTTTTGTGAAAAGTAATCTGCTTGGGGTCATATCCGTCAAAATCACAGATAAATATTTCCTTATTGCCGTTTACCGTTGAGACAAAGGAAATTTTACTATTGAACACCCCGTAGCTTCCGGTAAGTTTATAGGAAATCTCAGAGCAGAACATATGAATAATTTTACGGATCTGGCTGCTTTTACCCGAATAAATTTTCCCGACCAGAAGCTTTGTATTAAAGGTATCAAACAGACGGAGCTTTAATTTCACCTGACCATTGGACTCTTCTATCCCCCCTGTAATCAAGAGTTCAGCTCCGATTCCGGTCCAGTCCCTGAAGTTAATCTGCCCCAATTGAATTCCGCTTTCAGCCGGATCGGATAAAAAGGCATTGGGATTCATTACCTTTAAATAGCCGGTAAAGTTCAAGGCGTCTTTGAGAATCTGTTCTGCCCGAGCCCCGTCCTGAACCTCTGCCTCATGACCTGAAAGGGCTTTGAAGCGTGTTACAGCCACTGGGGTTTTGTTTAAGAACGGATTACTGATATTGATGTAATCGTATTCCTTTCCCAGAGCCTGGGAAAAACAAAGGCAGACAATTATTAAACCCAACACAGCAGTTTTCCATGAGAATGTATTCATATAAACCCCTTTGGTTCCTTTCAACAACCTGAGTAAACTTTAATTTAGCCCGCTTGGGGTAAATCCCAGCACCGCATCATAGGAGGGCATGCCCTTGGGCAGTGGCGGCAACGGCCCTGCCCTTCGAATTGCTTTTTTGGCAGACTCATCCAGGTATTGATTCCCTGATCTGGTTTCATAGCTGATATCCCTTATCTCACCGCTCTTCAGAATCTTAATCAAAATCCTGACTTCAAGATTTCGGTTCAATCCCGCCATGATATCGTTATACACCCAATTTTGCTCAATAGCAGACTTAAGCACCATCTGATAAAGCACCAGAGGATTGGATCCCTGTTTGCCAATTCCGGTGCCCTGACCACTTCCCTGGCCGACCCCTTGAGAATTTTCTTTTTCCTTTGCAGCTATTGCCGCCTGCATCCGTTCAAGTGCCTGGTTGATCTTATCCTGATTTTGAGTGTCAACCTTTTTTGCAAGTGCTTCCCTGGCCTTCTGCAATTCCTTCTCAGCATCTTTCTTAGACTTGGTCTTCAGTTTTTCTGGTTTCTTTTTCTCTGCCGGTTTTTCTTTTTTCTTCCTGGCCGCCATCAGATCTTTTATATTCTTGGGCTTTGTTTTCAGGCTGATATCCGGTTTTAATACCGGCACAGGGACTGACTGGGCTTCAACAGGGGTCAAAGGCTTTGTGTTTAAATTCACACTGGCGTCGGTGGATGGTGGCGTCTTAGCCTGGGCAGGTTCTGGCTCGGATTGGCCGCCCACAGGTCCGGGTACAAAGGAGACCAGATCCACCCTGACCACCATGGCTTTGGGCTTTGAGAACTCAAAATCATGGAGCCAGAAAATTACTGCGAAAAACAGGGCATGAGCCAAGAAAGAGGCAAGGCAGACCCAAACAAACCGGCTACGCCCCTTGAGTTCTAAAATAAATCGATTCCTATTTTGAATCTGAGACCGGATACCCATTTTATTCGATCAACTGGCCTCTTGATCTTCCGGAAGCGTTATCATGCCAAGACTTTCAATGCCCGCCTTTTTAATCTGGGACATCACATTGACCACGACTCCATAGGGTACTTTTTTATCCGCTTTCAGATAAACCTCTTTTTTATCAAGATTTTCCATGACCGCATCGAGTTTTTCCGACAAAAATGCCACACTGACTTCAAGGTCATTGATATAGACTTTAAGATCATTGTCTATGGAAACAATAAGATTTTCCTCATTGGAAGGAAGGGCTTCGGAAGTGGCCTTGGGAAGCTCAACATCAACCCCCTGAACCATCATAGGGGCGGTGACCATGAAAATGATCAACAAAACCAGCATCACATCCACAAAAGGGGTCACATTAATCTCAGACATTAATTGGTCGTTACCGGATCCCAGTTGCATTATGCCTCCATTTTTTTCTGGATGTCGCGTTCGATGATATTCAACAAATCCGAAGAAAAACTTTGAAGTTCCGAATCCAGAACACGGATCCGGTCGGTAAAATAGTTATAGGCGATAACCGCAGGGATAGCCACGGCAAGGCCGGCGGCCGTTGCCACCAAGGCCTCGGAAATACCAGGCGCAACCACCGCAAGACTTGCGGAACCGCTGAGCCCAATCCCCTGAAAGGTATTCATGATGCCCCACACCGTGCCGAAAAGCCCGATAAAAGGGGCGGTATTTCCGGCGGTTGCTAAAAAAGGAACCAATTGGGTCAGACGCCTTACCTCGACATTGATGGAGCGCCTCAAGGTCCGCTTTACACTGCCCATGGCCTGAAAATAAGAAGTCTCGGATTTTAAGGTAGGCTGGCTGTCTTTATTGTCGGACCTTGCCACCTCCATGTATGCGGTGATAAAAATCCGGGCCACAGGGCTGGAACGAAGCGCCTTAGCTTTGACAAAGGCATCAGCCAGCGTCCGACACTGCCAGAAAATCTCAGTAAAATCTGCAGATTCCTTGTAGGCCTTTCTGATATATCTGAGCTTTATAAACACGATAGCCCAGGAGATAATGGAAAAAAACAGCAGCAAAAGCATGACAAATTTTACAACTGGCCCTGCATCATTTAGCATGTATAAAAGGCCGACAGATTCCGCGGTCATAAATCCTCTCTTAATCTTTAATATTTTCCAAAGGAAACATATCAGATAAAATTCAATAAATCTACGTATATGAACAGGATATCTTACCTTAGGGACCGCGCAAAAGTAACTTCCCATAATCTGTTTACAAAACCCCCCTAAAAAACTGGGTATTTTAAAACAGAATGTGAACTATTTTTTGCGCGATCCCTTAGATAAAAATAAAAAAAGCCCCTTCACACTTAGGCAAAGGGGCTTTTATGTCATTTATGAGCAAATGACGTTACATATATTAGAATATGCTTACATCATTCCGGGCATTCCGCCCATGCCGCCCATTCCGCCGCCGGGCATTCCACCAGGCATTCCGCCGCCGCCAGCACCTTCTTCAGGTTTTTCAGCGATCATGGCTTCTGTGGTCAGCATGATAGAGGCTACAGATGCTGCATTCTGAAGGGCAAAACGAACCACTTTTTTGGGATCCATAACACCGGCCTCAATGAGGTCTTCATAGACATCTGTTCTAGCATTGTAACCAAAGGCGCCTTTGCCTTCCATTACCTTGTTGATGACAACTGCGCCTTCAACACCGGCATTGTCGGCAATTTTACGCAGGGGCTCTTCAATGGCTCTTGCAATCACCTGAACACCCAGCAGTTCCTCACCGACCAGGTCGAGGTCATCAAGGGCTGCAATACTTCTAACCAAAGCCACACCGCCGCCAGGAACAATACCTTCCTCAACAGCAGCACGGGTTGCGTTCAAAGCATCTTCAACTCTGGCTTTCTTTTCTTTCATCTCAGTCTCGGTGGCTGCACCAACGTTGATAACAGCAACACCGCCAACCAGCTTGGCAAGACGTTCCTGAAGTTTCTCACGATCATAGTCAGAAGAGGTTTCTTCGGACTGGGCGCGGATCATTTTCACACGGCCTTCAAGATCTTCTCTGGAACCGGCACCGTCAACGATGGTGGTATTGTCTTTATCAATGGTGATGCTTTTGGCCTGGCCAAGATCCTGGAGAGTAACATTCTCAAGTTTGATTCCGATATCTTCGGAAACAACCTGACCACCGGTAAGGATGGCAATGTCTTCCAGCATGGCTTTTCTTCTGTCGCCAAAACCAGGTGCTTTAACGGCAGCAACATTCAGGGTGCCGCGCAGCTTGTTCACAACCAGTGTGGCAAGGGCTTCGCCTTCAATGTCTTCTGCGATGATGACAAGGGGTTTACCGGTTTTAGCAATTTCTTCAAGAACCGGAAGCAGATCTTTCATGGAGGAAACTTTTTTGTCACAGATCAGGACAAAGGGGGTTTCCAGAGCAGCAACCATTTTTTCAGTGTCAGTTGCAAAGTAGGGAGACAGGTAACCGCGGTCAAACTGCATACCTTCAACAACGTCAAGGGTGGTATCCATGGATTTGGCTTCTTCTACAGTGATAACACCTTCTTTACCGACTTTATCCATGGCTTCTGCAATAATGTTACCGATGGTTTCATCATTGTTGGCGGAAATGGTACCAACCTGGGCAATTTCATTCTGGTCTTTAGTGGGTTTTGCAAGGTCTGCAAGGTTTTCAACGATTTTAGCAACCGCTTTATCAATACCCCTTTTAATACCCATGGGATTGTTACCGGCAACAACCAGTTTCTGACCTTCTTCGTAGATAGAGCGAGCAAGAACAGTTGCAGTAGTTGTACCGTCACCAGCCATGTCAGATGTTTTAGAGGAAACCTCTTTTACCATCTGAGCACCCATATTCTCGAATTTATCTTCAAGATCAATTTCTTTTGCAACAGTCACACCGTCTTTGGTGACGTTGGGAGAGCCCCAGGATTTTTCAATAACAACGTTGCGGCCTTTGGGACCAAGGGTAACGACTACGGCATCGGCAAGAGCCTGAACACCTTTGAGCATTGCTTCGCGAGCTTTGGCATCGTACTTAATTTCTTTAGCCATTTTAACTTATCTCCATTTATATCTTTAACTTTTATATTTTGTAAAAACCGTTCTATGCAAAGTGGTTAGACTTTGAATTAGTCGATTACACCCAGAACATCATCCTGACGCATGATCAGATAGTCAATGCCGTCGATTTTCACTTCAGTCCCGCCATATTTGCTGAACAGCACACGGTCTCCGACTTTTACGTCCATGGGAAGCAATTTTCCGTCTTCGCCCATGCGGCCGTTTCCGCTTGCAACAACCTTACCTTCGGCAGGTTTTTCTTTGGCAGTATCAGGGATGTAGAGGCCGCCCTTGGTTTTTTCTTCTTCTTCAACACGTTCAACCAGAATCCTGTCGCTCAATGGTCTCAAACTCATGATGCAATTCTCCTTTAGGTATTAATTGTTTGTTCTTTAAATTTTATTAATTAAGATTAAATCCAACTTCTTCCGCCCCAAGAATCAAGCTTATTTTGAATCATCAGACTTAGAAGCCGGCTTTTCTGATTTGCTTGTAGATTTTCCTTTGGACCCACTGCCTCCGCTACCTTCACTACCTGCATTGGCACCGTTTTTTGCTCCGCCATAATCGGTGACATACCATCCAGAGCCCTTGAGATGAAACGTACTCTGGGATATCAACTTCTTGAGATGACCTTTGCAGGAGGGACAGGTCTCAAGAGGGGACTCTGAAATTTTTTGGAATGCTTCCTCAACTTGTCCACATGCCTCACATTGGTATTCATAAACTGGCATTGCTCTTTTTTCCTTCGCTATTACTTTTTGGTTGCTGCATTGGTGCTTGAAAAATCAAAAATAAAATAATAAGTCTTTCACCCTTGTCAAGGCGAACCACTTAAAAATTTTCTCCTATAATACACCCCAGACTCATCCATACCATTCCCTATAAAATTCAAGGACTTCCGGAACACCAAAAACCGTTACAGAAGATATAATTTCATAGGTCAGGCCGTGGACTTTTTTTTCTTCCTCCAGAGTTACATCTGCCTCCGACACATTCTCGTACCGCTGCTCAAACCTTGAAAACCTGACCACATGAACCAGCTCATGAATCAGGACATATAGTAAAAAGGGAGAGAGGCTGATTTTGGGTTCCTTACGCACAAGATTAAGGATGGCCGAATCCTGAAGGCAAACATGGTAAAGACTGAAAGAGGAAGATCCGAGAGGCACATCTGCTTTCCTACCTTCATACTTGAGCACCTGGGCAAAAGGGCCATCCACCCGTTCATGCTGGGCAAGATTCCGGGCTGTTTTGATATCATACCGGTTTTTCAGCCATTGCCCGGGAGATAACTTGAAAAAATCATTCACCAGCTCTTCGGCACGAAGAACTGACATATCCACCTTTTCAAGTTCTTTCTTATTAAACATGGGGTTCATTATCATTAAACTTTTGGTGTTCGCTATGAGTGAACTCTGGTGTTCACTGCCAGTGAACTCAATACTCATTTCCAACCGAAATCCATGGGAACAAAAGAATGGACATTCAATAAATTTTTATGCTATAGTGACTGTTTAGCAAACAAAAGAATAATTAAACCATCTAAAGGAGGTGATTGTTTTGGGTAGTGTTATTAAGAAGAGAAGAAAAAAGATGCGTAAGCATAAACACAGAAAGCTCCTTGCCAAGACCAGACATCAGAGAAAGAAAAAATAAGAGTTAAGATTTTCTACTCATGGGGAGTATTGAGTTGCGGCATCGCATCAACTCAATACTCATATCCCATTTCAACTTACCTACTCGCCGATTTACTCACCGCTTCCTTTAAGATACTTCATCAACTCAGAATCCGTTGACAACACCAGTGTACTGTCTTTTTCAAGGGTTGCCTTGTACAATTCCATGGTTTTCAAGAAGGCGTAGAATTCAGGATCCTGACCATAGGCCTCGGCGTAAATCCGCGTGGCCTTGGCATCAGCCTTACCCTTAATCGTCTGAGCCTCACGATAGGCTTCCGATTTAATCACCTGAAGTTCCTTTTCCTTTCCACCCCTTATGTTACTGGCCTCCCCCTTACCTTCGGCGCGGAACTTTTCAGCAATCTGATTTCTCTCCGCTATCATCCGGTCATAAACAGATCGCCTAACACTATCAATATAGTTGATCCGCTTGATCTTCACATCCACAACCTCAATTCCGAATTCAGTCAGTTTCTCCCGGGCCTGCTTTTCGATCTGCTGTGCAATTTCAGCACGGCCAAGATCGACCTTGTACCGAACCATTCTCTTTTTATTCGCACCGTCGCTTCCGGTACCAACTGCGTCAAAGGTATCCATGGGACGATCTGTATTCCTGACGCTCTCTACAAGAGGATAAGCTGAAATCAAATCCCTCATTGCCGGATCAATGATATCATCCAGGCGCTTCAGCCCGGAAAACTCATCTTTAACGGTCTGAAAATAAATGATAGGATCACTGATCTTCCACCTGGCAAAGGTATCCACCCAGATATAGGTTTTATCCTTTGTGGGCACCTGCCCCGGATCACCATCCCATTCCAGCAGATTTTTGGGGAAATAATTTGCCTTTTGAATAAAAGGAATCTTGAACTTCAGCCCAGGTTCCTTTACCGCATCACCGACAATCCGCCCGAACTGGGTAACAACTACCTGTTCAGTCTCATCTACAACATAGGCAGATCCGAAAATCGACATGACAACAACCGCAACAGCAGCCAGAATTCCAACCTTAATATTGTTCATACGACTATTATCCATCCTTATTCACCCTTCTGAAGAAATCTATCCGGCATTTTGTCTCCCATGTTCAAAAACGGGAGCAGGTTTTTCTGGCCCGCATCGATAATGTATTTGTTACCCACCCTTGGTAATACCTCCAGCATGGCCTCCAGATACATCCGTTTTTTGGTGACATCCTTTGCCTGGGCATAGGCATTGTATATGGCCACAAACTTGGTGGCATCACCTTCGGCCCGGTTCACCCGGTCAATAGCGTACCCCTCGGCATCCTTGACCAAACGTTTGGCCTCACCTCTTGCCAAAGGAACAGCCTTGTTATACTCCTCCCTGGCCTTATAAATGGTCTGCTCTTTTTCCTGAATGGCCTGGTTGACCTCATTAAAAGATGCTTGAACCGGCTCCGGCACATTTGTCTTTTTCATCTCTATATTAACGATACTGATACCGGCCTTGGCCTTATTCATCTCAGTTTGAAGCATTTCCTTGGCAGCATTGGCAATTTCCGCACGACTGGAAATAACTTCGTTGATGCTTCTGTCACCGATCACCGTCCGCATGGTCGCCTCTGACATATGGCGAAGCAAAGATCCTACATCCTTGACATTGAACAGATACTCTTGGGGGTTTGACCTCCGGTACTGAACAATCCAGGGCACAACAGCCACATTCAGATCCCCGGTAAGCATGAGAGAGGATTCCTGCCTGGATGAATCTGCAGAAGTCCGGTATGTCCCCGTACTGCTATAGGTCTTGAAGCCAAACTCTGCTGTTTCGGGCTGCCTGACGTTGACTTTAGTTACTTTTTCAATGCCTGTAGGTAATTTAAAATTCAGGCCAGGCTGGGCCAGACGGTCAAACTTGCCAAACCGCTGAATTACGCCGACCTCACTTCGCCCCACTGTAAAAAACATGGAAGACCCCAAAAACACCAGCAGCAGCAAAATGCCGACAAAAAACACACCGGGGAATTTGAATCCTTTAAATTTATTTACAAGATCATCCATCTGCGGTGGTTTGGGCATGCCCGGACCACCCCCCTTATTTTTTTCGTATTTTTGCTGGTTTTCCCTAAGCTTTTCCCAATCCCAATTCATAAATTCTGTCCTATACTGTAGAGTCCTGTGTCGCGGTTAACTGCTTAATTAATTCTGAAATCATTGTGAAGGCAAAATATGACTTTATTTATAATTATCAAGCCTAAAAGGCAATATTTATTTAAGGAATCTCCCAGCGGAGCAAGGCATGAAACCTACGCCCTGAATATTATCATTGGGGGTATATTCCACCGAGGTTCTATGATATGACATCTAATATACGATCAACCATAAGTTATCAAGACAAGGAATTAAACTTTGGGCAACACTGACAACAAAGGCAAACTGGTACACATCAGCGACATTCTGGCCAAGGCCCTGGGCAAATACAGACCGGCCATGGATACGGACATGACACTGATCTGGGACATCTGGGATACCGCTGTTGGCAGCCCCATTGCCATGAACGCCAAGCCGGATGCGTTTAAAGACGGGATCTTATCCGTCAATGTGTCTAGTTCCGCATGGATTCACCAGCTCAAATTCCTTGAAAAAGAGATGATAGCCAATCTGAATAAACACATGGATAAGTCCCTAATCACCCAAATCCGGTTTAAAATTGGAAAAATTCACAGCTGAATCTCTGTTTGACGGCCGGATTCGCCTGAAGCAACCCCAAACCGGCTATCGATATACCATAGATCCTGTTCTTCTCTGCGCCCAATTATCCCCTGCCCCCGGCACCCGAATTCTGGACATCGGCTGTGGTTGCGGCATCATGCCCCTGATCCTGGGATTCAGACACCCTAAAACATCCATTACCGGTGTTGAAATTCAACCGGAATTGGCTGATCTGGCAACTCGAAATATTATTGAAAACCAGATGCAAAACACCGTTTCATCCACCTGTACAGACATTTTAGATATGCAGTTATCAGATACCCTACCGGCCTTTGACTTGATCATATCCAACCCTCCCTATAAAAAGGAAGATACCGGCCGCCTGAATCCGAACAGACAGAAAGCTGTTGCCAGACATGAAATAAAACTGACCATTGCCAAGCTTTTTGCAAAAGCAGACAAACTTCTCAAACCGAAAGGCCGGATCGTGATAATCTTCCCTTCAGAGCGCCTGTTTGACGTGCATAAGGCCATGGCCGATACATCAATCTCTCCCGAATGGGTCCGGTTCATCCATCCGTTTGAAGAAAAAAATGCAAAAAGAGTCATTGTCTCAAGCGCTAAAAATATCAAATCATCCTGCAGGGTTCTCCCCCCGTTATACCTGTATGACAATAAAAACCTTCCTACAAAAGCGCATAACGCCCTCTTTAATCCTTGACACAAACTCAAAAAGATACTACTTTGCCTGGGTTAATTGATTGCGGAGAGGTGACCGAGCGGCTGAAGGTGCACGCCTGGAAAGCGTGTGTATCTTAACGGGTACCGAGGGTTCGAATCCCTCCTTCTCCGCCACCAATACATGAAGCTACTGTGATTACAGTGGCTTTTTTTATATTTATAGCCTGGCATTTATAATCCATCCCCACTTATCCACTTTGTAAAGATGGAGGATGAAAAAATGAGGACAGGCAACTCCCCTTCGTATCTGGTCAGAAATTCCTACTCCTACTGCTTTCGAATGATAATTCCCAAGGATCTACAGACAACTGCATCCAAAAAGGAGTTGAAATACCAATGACTATGAAAAGAAAAGCCTCAAAAACAAATCCAGCAAACGTCTTGTGCCTCTTCATCCATCCCTAATTGAACTGGGTTTCACTGAGTATGCCAAGGGTGTAAACCATCACCGGATGTCCCCCGACTGTAAATACCGAGAATATACCGGCAAGTATGCCAATCCTTGAGGTAATCCTGTGTGAAAATCAGAAGGGGAATCCCTTGAAACCTGAAAAGCATGCAAGGAGTAGTACCGACCTCCCACCCCCACCGCCGCCTAATCCCCCGGGTCTGCAAAAGGTGATATAGGTCCCATTGGAGATCAGACGTTGAATTCGGTCCTGACCAATTTTCTTAATGGGAACGCCGGTTCGTTGGCCGATTAGGTCCGGGTGGGGTATCCGAGCCATCAGGTCGCAATTTTTGCTGTTTAAAAATTGATCGATCAGGCCGGATATCCCACCCGGACCGGCGGTTGATATGCTTTCCATTAGGACAGATACAAAAAGATACATCCGACAGCAATTTGGTTGTATAGGTTAGGATAGCGAGAGCCGCGAGAACAGTCTGCTGTTCTCGCCGATCAAGCGGTTCCCGCCGTTCTCGCTTTTTGGGCATCTATCTCCATATTGAGAATTCCTGAAAAGTACTCACTCTGGTTGACCCCACCCGCCCCCTCTGATATAAAAGTGGGTCTGATACCAAGTAAGGTATTAAGAAACAATAATTTAAGGATGACAAGCGGCGCAGTAAAGTGGTTTCAGGGCATTGGGTCCTGACCCCGTCCTCCTCCGCCACACAGCTTTCAGACTCATGTCTTATCAAGTTTTAGCATTAAAATACCGGCCGCAGACATTTGATGATGTTGTGGGCCAGGAGCATGTCACCACGACCCTGACCAATGCCATAACTGCGGATCGTGTGGCACACGCCATATTGCTTACCGGTCCCAGGGGAACAGGCAAAACCACTATTGCAAGAATTCTGGCCAAGGCAATGGTTTGCACCCAGGGCCCAACACCAAAACCCTGCAACACCTGTAAAATATGTACAGACATCATTCACGGCCATTGTGCCGATGTATTTGAAATCGACGGGGCCTCCAACAACAGTGTTGAACAGATCAGGGATCTTCGGGAAAATGTGACCTATATGCCGGCTTCAGCCCGGTTGAAAATTTATATAATTGATGAAGTTCACATGTTGTCGGTTGCGGCATTCAATGCCCTGCTTAAAACCCTTGAAGAGCCTCCGGCCCACGTACTCTTTGTTTTTGCCACCACTGAAGTTCACAAAATTCCGGCCACAATTCTGTCAAGATGCCAGCGTCATGACTTGTCCAGGATCTCCTTGGACAAAATCTCGGATCATTTAAATACCCTCTGCCAAAAAGAAGGTTTTTCAGTGGACAGGGAAAGCCTGGATCTTATTGCCCTTGAAGCAGACGGTTCCATCAGGGATTCTTTGAGCCTTCTGGACCGGATATTATCCGCAAGCCCGGATAAAGTAATTGCCCATGATACCGTGACGGACAACTTAGGGGTGATGGATCGGCGCCTTATGTTTGAAATTTCATCCGGGGTATTTAATAATGATGGGGCAAGCCTGATCCGACTTGTTGAACGGGTGAACGATTCCGGCCGGGATTTAAAAAAGTTGTATGCGGATATAATATTCCACTTCCGGAATTTAAACATTATCAAACTTTGCGGCAAGGATACATCTGCCCTGAACCTGATAAACACGGAAAAAGAGGAGCTGCTACAGGCAGTTTCCAAGGTTCCCCCAACATACCTGAGTATGCTGCTTCAATTACTCCTGAGCGAAGAAAACCTGGTTCGGTTTTCTTCCCATACCCAGACCGCCGTAGAAATGGTGCTGCTCAAGCTGCTCCAGATCAACCCGGGCGCCCAACTGGACCAGATCATCACCAAACTTGACACCTTGGCCAGACAAATTGATACCAAGATCTCAAATAGTCCGCCACAAGACATCTCAGCCAATGCTGCACCTGCCCCCGGGACGAGGCCAGACCATCAGAACCCATCAAATCCGCAGCCCCAGGCAAGTTTTGCCGGCAGAGCACCGGAACCAGAGCCGCCGCCAATGCCGCCCAGGAATCACATGCCGGCTCAGCAGCAGGCAAGACAAGCACCAGTGCAACAGGAGCCACCGTTGGCAGCTCCGAACAATCAATTTGCACAGCAGGGGAATACGCCCCCTCCTCATCATGAGGTGCAGGCATCTCAGGACAATGTTCCTTCCCAACCCGCAGGGCCTGCCAGCTGGCAGGACTTTTTAAACATGCTGCAAAAAAAACTGCCCTCTATTTTTGCCCTGCTCTCAAAGGGGCGGGCAGACACCTCAGGTGACACCCAGATCAACGTTGAACTGGATTCCTGCTCTGCCTTTGAGTCATCACGGCTTAAAACCAAAGACAAGGAACTACAGGAATTATGCAAGACATTCCTGGGCAAATCCATTACTATTAAAATCAACGCAAAGACAGCCCTCCCTGTTGTGGGGCCTTCCGAAGACCGGAAAGCCCAAGAAAAGGCAAGACAGGCTGCTTCCAGACACCCCATGGTCCAGGAGGCCAGACGGTTGTTTGACGGTGAAATAATTTAACAAACTATAATTTTCGGACTAAAATTAGGAGCACACGACTATGAAAAATATGAACACAATGATGAAACAGGCACAGAAGCTTCAGAAAAAAATGCTGAAAACCCAGGAGGAACTGGCAAGCAAAAAAGTAGAGGCTTCAGCAGGCGGCGGCATGGTAAAAGTTGTGGCCAACGGCAGCCAGAAAATCGATTCCATTGTACTGGAAAAAGAAGTCGTGGATCCCGAAGATATTGAAATGCTTCAGGACCTTATTATAGCTGCGGTTAATGATGCCCTGAACAAGTCTCAGGAAATGGTTTCTTCGGAAATGGGCAAACTGACCGGTGGCTTCAATATCCCGGGTTTATAATCAGCACTTAAATAGCGCAAATTACATATTGTGAATCATTACCCGGAAGCAATTTTAAAACTGATCAATTCCCTGTCCACCCTGCCGGGAATCGGTAAAAAAACCGCAGAAAGACTGGCCCTGCATATTCTCCATGCACCGGACCATGAGGCTGCGGCCCTGGCAGGAGATATTGTTGAGTTGAAAAGCAGTGTGCAGCTCTGCACCTCCTGTTTTGCTCTCAGTGATACGGACCAATGCCGGATCTGCGCAGATCCGGCCAGGGACAGCTCCGTCATCTGTGTGGTTGAAAACCCCACAGACATGGCTGCCATTGAAAATGCCAAAGCCTTTTCAGGCACCTACCACATTTTAGGCGGAGCCCTTTCCCCCATAGACGGGATCGGACCGGATGATATCCGCCTGGCAGAGTTGTTCACCCGGGCAAACCCCGCGACCACTTCCGAAATCATCCTTGCCACGAAAACAAATGTGGAAGGAGAGGCCACAGCCTCATATATTCTGGACAGATTAAAGGAATCGCAAATAAAGCTGACCCGCATCGCATCCGGAGTACCCATGGGCGGGGATCTCCAATACGTTGACCCCTTGACCATGCAAAAGGCTATGGAAAAAAGATATGGATTCTAACGAAAAAACATCCCGGGATATATTTGACTGCCAGCTTTGCGGGCAGTGCTGCCAAGGATTCGGCGGCACCTACGTTACTCCGGCAGACATTGAAAATATTTCCGATTTTATAAAGGCTGATCCCGATACGTTTGTGGATACCTATTGCGACATGTCAGGAGTAAGACCAGTGCTGACCCTCAGTGACCATGGGACCTGCATTTTTTTTGAACCTGAGAAACAATGCACCATCCATCCGGTAAAACCCTATATGTGCAAAGCCTGGCCATTCATCAAAACCATCATTAAAAATCCTGAAAATTGGGATACCATGGCCAACTCCTGCCCGGGAATGAGAAA
>PIVQ01000046.1 GCA_003354055.1 Desulfobacteraceae bacterium
TTGAAAGAGATATTGTCAATCGCCTTGATCAACCCCGTCTTGGTCTCATATCCGATACTTAAATTTTTTACTGATAGCAGTGTCATGGGTCTTAAGATTGCCCCTCCTTTCTTAACCTGGGATCCAGAACTTCATCCATAGCCCGGCCCAGCATATAAAAGGCCAGGGTCAGAAAAGAGATACTGATACCCGGTGGAATCAGCCAGTAGGGGGCCTGGAACATGTGCCCTGATTTCCATACCCATTGAAGCATCATTCCCCAACTCACCTGGGAGGGATCACCAAATCCTAAGAAAGAGAGGGCGGCTTCCACCAGGATGGCGGATGTAACCCTGAAGGTCATGTACAAAAAGGCCAGGGGCAGTACATTGGGCATGATGTGACGAAAAATGATCCTCATGGAGGAGGCGCCTGCCACCTTTGAGGCTTCGATAAACGGCCGCTGTTTTAAGGAGAGGGTCTGGGAACGGATCACACGGGATACCGCAGGCCAGCGCATGATGGCAATGATGAACACAATCAGCCAGATGTTAAACTGACCGAAGAGCGAGGCTAAAATCAGCAGAATGACAAGTGAGGGCATAACCATGATAATGTCTGCCATACGCATGAGAAAAGCATCGACCCAACCGCCGACATATCCTGCAACCATACCGATCACTGTACCGAGGACAATGGAGAACAAAGCTGAGGAGAGCCCCACGATAAAGGCCACCTTGGCCCCTTCAAGCAATTGTGCAAAGAGATCCCTGCCCACATTGTCCGTTCCCAACCAATGGCTAAGGCTTGGCGGAGTGGAGACCTTGATATTGGGGTCAATTCCGGTCATGGGATCATACATCGGATTCAACAGGGGCAAGAAAAAACTGGCCAGTGCCATCAGCATGAATACGACCAGGATACCGACCCCGGCTTTCCCCACAGGGTTCTTGATAAATATCCGCCACCCCTGTACAAAGCGTTGAATATAATGATTTTTCAGCAAAGCACCATCCTTATCAATAGGTAATCCTCGGATCCAAATACGCATAGAGGAGATCCACCACCAAGTTGGCCACCAGTACCACAAGGGCGATCAGCAGAAAACAGGCCTGGGCCAGTGGGTAGTCATTATTGCTCACAGCAAAGATCAACTCACGGCCTATCCCTGGCCAGGTAAAAATCTGCTCGGTCAATGCCCCGCCATTGATGGAAAAGGCAAGGCTTAAGCCCACACTGGTGATCACAGGTAACGCGGCATTTTTGGCTGCATGCTTATCCCGGATTATTTTTTCGCTCAACCCTTTGGCCCGGGCCGTGATAATATAATCCTCCCGGAGTACGGACAGCATGGAAGACCGCATGAGCAAAAGATACGACCCCAGGTTGATAGTAAACAAAGTCATCAAGGGAAGAATCATGTGGTGGATCAGGTCCAAAAGCTTAACAAAGGAAGAGGAATTGCCTACCCAGAGTTCAGGGGAAAGGACGCCTCCAAGGGGAAACAGCTGGAACTTGAATCCCAGAACCCAAAGCAAAATAAGGGCAAACCATGGGATAAACAGGGTATAGCATACCAGTGCGGATATAGACATGAAGTTGTCCAGCCGGCTGCCCTTGTTCCAGGCGGCCACCTTCCCTAAGAAAACCCCCACCACGGCGGCAAGTACCGTTGCTGTCGTAAACAACAGGATGGTCCATCCCAGACGCGCCTTGATGATCTGGGATACAGGCTCGCCGTAGTGAAAGGAGACCCCGAAATTACCGACGATAAAGTTTTTTAGATAAATAACGTATTGTTCCCACATGGGTTTGTCCAACCCCATCTGGGAAATCAGATGCCTCATGTCTTCCGGTGTGAGCATGGGATCCACGATCTTTGAAATGGGGTCTCCGGGACTCAGCCTGAACAAAAAGAACAATACAGTCAGAATAATAAAAAAGATAAAGGCAATTTCAATGAGTTTACCAATTATATACTGGAGTCTCATAGGCTATTCCACAGGCCGAAGGACACACATGGACCAGATATTTCCAATGCCGTCCACCTTGGCCACCCATCCCCTGAAATTTTCATTGAGAGTAGCCTCAATAATATGGGGATTGTACAGGGGCAGGTAAGGGACATCTTCCAGAACCATCCGTTGCATCTCCAGAATCAGTTTTTTCCTTTCAGCCGTATCGACCAGAGTTCTCTGCATATCTGCGATTTCATCAAATGCAGGATTATTATAGCCGCTCATATTCCAGCCCCTGGGCTTGTCGTTTTTTGAATAAAAGAACGCCCGCAGATAGTCCGGATCCAGATTCAACTTTCCATATCCCAGTACAAAGGCATCGAATTCGTGCTTCCCCTTAACCGTATCCAGAAGAGAGTTAAAGGCCATGGGACGAGAAAAGGCAGGCAATCCCAATTCCCTGATCCACTCCTGAATCATGGTACCGGCAAATGCCCGTTTGGGATCATAATCGGCCGGCGGGGTCAGGATGACGAATTTATCCATCTTCTTCCCGTCGGGCAATAAAATATCCGAAGGGGTAACAATTTTTCCGTCCTGCGTCACCGGCGGTGTTTTCCAGGAATATCCGGCATCGGTCAAAATTTGAGCAGCCTCTTTGATGCGAGTGGCTTTGGATTTACCGTAGCTGTATTTTTTCACATCCGGATTGTGCCAAAAATGGTTGCCCGACGGAATGATGGAATGCATGGGCGTTCCGAAATTCTGCAGGATACGGGTCAGGATAAACTCTTTATCAATAACCGTTGCAACGGCCAGGCGCACAGCCTTGTCATTAAAAGGGGCCTGACGGAGGTTGAACCCCAGGTAGTAGAGCGCGCTCTTTTTATTGAAATAAAGATCAACATTGTCCTGCTCTTTAAGGTCTTTTATATATCCGGGCTGAATGTCCCCCCAATAATAATCAATATCACCTTTTTTCAGAGCAAGGATGGCCACATCAGATGTGCCGTATATCTGAAACAGAATATCATTCACATAAGGTCCCAGCACATGGCCGCCGATTGTCTGGCCCGCACCAAAAAAATGAAGATTTTTCTGCATGTGGAGAAAGGCACCTTTTTTATACTCAGCCAGTATAAAGGGGCCGGTTCCCATGGGTTTTTCAACACTGTGATCCTGAAGGGAACGCAGGGGTTTTTCTTTGGTCAGCGCCTCTTTGGCCACAGCCTCCCATTCCTTCCTGGAAACAATGGGGGCGGTCAACACCCGGGACATAAAAATGGCAGAGGGTTTCTTCAAATAGAAGACCACGGTGTGCGCATCAGGAGCTTCCACCTTCTCTATAATCTTCCATTTGGAATAGTACCTGGGGATCTTAAAATCAAAGAACAACTGCTTGGTAAACAGAACATCGTCACTGGTAAACTCAGAGCCGTCGGACCATTTTGCCTGGCGTAGTTTTACCGTATAGGTGAGGGCATCTTTGTCAAATATGGGATCTTCGGCCGCCAGCCATGGGATAATCTCAAGGGTTTCAGGATGGCGATCGTAAAGGGGCTGGTAGATCTGGCTCAAAATTTTTCGGGAATTGGCATCTGTTCCCAGCCAGAGGTTCAGAGATCTTGGTTCTTCTGGCAGTCCGATTTTTAAAAACCGGTTTTCTTCTGTTTTCTGGCAGGCTAAAAACATTATAGAGGCCAGGGTTAACACCCCTGCCAATAAAAGGAATCTAAAAATGCATTCAGTCTGCGTTTTTAACCGATGGGCCATCCACTGGGTGTTTGGGTGCAATGATCTTCTCCTCAATAAAATCCACAACCTTTGACTCAAGCTTCACATCATTAAACCGGTTGATCCTGGGAATTCCTCCCGGGCTGACGCAATTTATTTCAACCAATTTATCCGCGATTATATCAATCCCCACAAAATAAAGTCCATCTTTAATCAAGCGGGGTTTAATTCTTTTGCATATCTGCCTCTGTGCCGGTGTGATTTCATGCTTAAACGCCTGGGCACCGGCATGCACATTTGTCCGAAAATCGCCTGTAACCGATTTTCTGCCCATCGCACCCAGGATCTCGCCGTTGAGCAAGAGAATTCTTATATCACCCTCTTGTTTTACGGTTTTCAGATACTCCTGGACCATGATGGGGGTCCGAGCAGGATAGGGTTTACTGGCCCGGACATAATAATTGATCAGGGAACTTAAATTTTCCTGATCACGGTTAGAGACCTTGATAACCCCGTGACCGCCGTGGCCCTGGAGCGGCTTGATCACCATGTCTCCGCCAAAATCATCAATGATTTTCCTTAACCTATTGGGATCTCTGGACACGTGGGTCTGAGGTATAATATCAGGAAAATTAAGTATATATGCCTTAGAGCTCCCATTGATCTGCCCATAGGTTGCATTGAGTATGAAGACATCATCGCTCACAGGTCCTAAAAATGCCATGACCTCGTAATTTAAAGGCGGATCTTTGCGCAAAAACAACGCATCCAGATCGGTTACCGTTTCAAATATAAGTTCATCCTGCTCCAGGCAATGGAGCAAAGCCTGCCAGTAGAGCTCAAGGCCTAAGCCCGCAGGAACCGTAATGTTCCTCATCCTGGCCACAACCTTATTGTTCCGGATATAAAGATCATGGGGCTCTAAAAAGAACACGGAATGCCCACGCTGATTGCATTCATACATGATATGGGCAGTGGTCTCCCACACAGGATCAATCTGCCTTAAATCATCCATTAAAAATCCGATTTCCATAACTCTATTACCTTGGCACGACTGGCTCAACATATCACCTACATTTAAATGAAAAGGACACAAGATAAGGTTCTTTTTATGCCATGGGGCGTAAGTTGTCAAACGCTTATCTTTTTTATGGGGAAACTGCGGGACAAACCCGTTCAATTGATGTATCTTGGCTTTTTCTGAACTATAAAACAACGACCAAATGAGAGACCGATATGAGCGACACCCTTTTCATTCAATTCTACGGCAAAACCAACAGCGGATGGTATGACCTGTGCAATGGATTTTCAGATACCTGGGACCTGTGTAAATCAAAGGGAGATTTTCTCTGGCTGCCACATGTTCAGGATGCAAACAAGTGGTACGATCCCGATGCATACGGAGATCAGCCCCTGCCCATACAAAAGGGAACTGCCTATGTCAGTGCCAGCTATGTGAACCATCTCTACCAGGCCTATATATGGGCCACCCAATACCCGAATATCAAATTTATAGTGGGCGGACCTGTGGCTGCCGAACGATGCGGTGACGGCAACGGCTGGAATTCCGTACATTTCAAGGTGGAAGGAAATCTGCCGTCCAACCTGCATCTCACAGGAGCTAGTGTGGAATCCCTGTTTGATGTACCCGAATTTTCCGGAACCTGGAAGCTTTCAATCCCGGAGAATGTACCGGACGGCAGCCGGGTCTATTTTTCCTACACCCTTGAAAATCTCTGCTATTGGAAAAAATGCCCCTTTTGCTCCATTGCCCAGCACACCCTTGACCATGCCAGAAAACGACCGGAATTCGGCCTGGAGTTCAAAGACCTGGACTTCAACGGTCATAAAATCGTCCGCCTTAACACAGGGTCCATTACCCCCGAACACATTCGTAAAATTCTTCCCGATCTTCCTAAAAGAGATGACATTGAATACCGGTATTTCATGCGGGCAGCCAAGGCAGAGACCAATGCCCTGAGAGAAGTACTGGATAAGATGAAAGGTGACCTGCCGGCCTCAACTCTGGGATTCGGCATTGAATTTCCCTCGGACCGCATGTGGAAATACCTGAACAAGGGCACTCGCATGGATGAGGTCATTGAGACCCTTGATTTCTGCCGGGACGCAGGTTTCAAGGTCAACGCCAATGTCATCCTGGGCTGGAACAATCTCATTGACCAGGACCTCAAAGATCTTGAAACCTTCATGGACAGCCTGGCAGAAAACGCCGTCACCTCCCTGCAGCTGCGCTGGCTCTTTGCCCATCCCTATACAAAAATCTATGAAGAATACGACGGGGTAGAGGACAGCATCCGCCTAGGCCCCTTCTACTGCGGCTTTAATGTAAAGGTTGATGACCACCAGAAAAAGATGAACATGGCAGCAGCCGATATCATCAAGGAAAAATGCGACACCAAAAACATAAAACTGGAAGGCTATAAAAACCTGAAAAAAGGAGACTTGTAACCGGCAGTAATCCACAAGCCTTAAAACTACCGCACACCTGATGTATCGGCAAATACCCGGCAGCCAAAGGCGCGGCGTACTCCGCTAATATCCCTTAGGAATCGTTACAAAATAACTTGATCTAAATACCCTGAAGGGCAGAAACTTGTTTCCAAAAACCCTCAAAAGACTGCTTAAAGCGGCGGGTATTTGGAAAACAAAAGATCAAGTAATTTTGGAGCCGATCCTTAGGTCGTCCTGACCTGCGGAATAGCGGAAATTTCCGTGTCTTTCAGTCCTTGACGCCCCGAAAATTTACGTGTGACCTTCAGGTTACGCCGCTACGCACCCCACCCCTCCGGCTGCCTGATCCCCCAGGTATGCTGACGTTAATGATGAAATCCAATAACTCATTTAGTCTATTAAATGCACAGAACAAAAATTTTCCAATTGATTTTTTTTAAATGAATCAGTATCTCAAAATATATTGATTCTCACACCATTGAAATTGAAGATTGGGGTATACCAGATACTGTGGTCTAAAAAATTTAAAAGAAGCGACCAATTACAGGGATAGTCTGGGGTTCTCATCACACCCAAAAAGGAGTTTGCACTTGGACGTAGTCCTCACTGCCTGGCAGTTTTAAATTCCTGAGTCTTCTTTTGGAAGTTATCGCAGCATTAGAAATTTTATTCGTTACGGATGATACCATCCAGATACCGTTATTGTGATACAATAATCGATTAGATGATTTTCCATCATTGTAGGGTTCCAACCCGGAAAAAATAGTCAATTTAAGGATATCTTTTAAAATTTCTCCCTAAAGCTCTACTTTACGGGACATGATGAAATCTCCAAGACTGAATCCTAAAATAATTTACTCATGCTTTCCAGTGCCTTTTTGTCGTGGATTTCTTTTTTTGAGGATCTCTATAAAGGGCAGGTTTTTCAATCCAAGGTTTACGTCCGGTGTTATTGCAAAAAAATACTCTTCCATCCTTTATCCAAAAGTGGCTACAGCAGCCTCTGTTTTGCCAAATTGATGGGTGCAGAGTTGGTCTACCGCTCGGGCTTTTTCTCAAATTCCAATGCGGTTTATGAATTGACTGTAATGACAAAGAAATAACGTTGCCACAACCGCAAGGGCATTTAAAAAGAACCCAATAAGGTTTCCTCTGATGCATAACCGCAATGAAATCTCTTTGACCAACAGCATTATTTGATGGGGTTTTATCCAGTATTTTTACCGAATGATAAAAAATATCTGGTTTTGTTGCTTGTCGAGGGGCTTCAGGACGAATTTTAACATTTTTTGATGTAGGTCTAAAAAGATCTGAGAAAAAACGTTTCAGCCACTTAACTATTGCCATTGATTTCACCTAATAGTGGTATTTCTAAACGATATTTCCCTTCATCTCTGAGCAGGAAGGTGTGCAAGCGACAATAATCGCATTCAGGATTGTCAACAGGCGTATTAGAGTGTATTTCCATATGCACAAAATCTATCCATATATTATCCTGTCGTAAATCATCCGGGAGACAGCGATATGGTTTTATCAGATTCATAAATGTGGCAACAGCATTATCCGCGGATCCACTAGTGAAAGGTCCCACGCCTGGTGCCTGTTCACCTCCCCCTGTTAGATAATATTCCTGCGCCAATGTTTCAGCATCAAGTTTGGCTAGTTGAGGATTGTCTTTGGTGGCCTGCTCATAATCAAGTTTAGTCTGGGTGACAACGCGTTGACAGCACAGGCAAGCACCATGTTCCGGCAGAATACAGCTGACACGCCCCCGATGGTCTCTTAAATATGGAGATCCCTCTGAATCAACATCAATTTTACCCGTCAAGCCGACATCGATAAGGGCTTGAGCATAATAATACAGAGCTTGATTCATGAAGTCTCTGCCAGCAACGTCATCAGTGCAACCGAATATGACATCTGCACTTGAAAGTGCATCAAGGGCTTCTGGGGATTCATTTAAATATTTATCAAATGCCGCAACAGACAGATTTTTTAATTCAAGACTGTTGATATAATCTGCAAGAATCCGTGCTTTATTTTTCCCAATATCCTTAGACCTGAAGCCCCGAACCCGGTTCAGGTTTGATCCTTCCAAGTCATCGCCGTCGATGAGTATCAGTTCCCCTATGCCGGCACGGGCCAAAAGTGTGGCAAGAGGCGAACCTGTTCCTCCAACTCCAACGACTGCCGCACGCAGTGAATTAAGTATGGTATTAAAAGGTTTGCCAAATGCGGCTTCCTGCCGCTTCAAAGTTTCTGAAGGCTCATTGTCGCCGCTAAATCCATGAAGTTCGATTTTGTCACTGAGGACACTGATATGCCTTACTGGAATGATCTGATTTGGATCTGTCCCTTGCCGGATTCTGGCTTGCCATTTCCCATCATGTAGCACCATGGAAACCAAAAAGGCCGCTTCCCCATTGGAGCCGGAAAGGCCGCGTAAAATATTGAGTTCATTGATATTATCTTTAACTGAAAAGCCCCGATACCCATTAGGATGGTTATGGACAAAACCCAAGTGCAGATTTTCAGTTTCGCAACGAAAATAAACCTCAGGCAATTTGCGCATATTAATTTTTAGGTGGGTTTCTGAGCTATCTATTATCCAATCGTCAACGAGCTTAATGGTTTCCACTGCCATAAATCTGTCCGATTTCGGCAAAGTTTTAACCGTTCTACTTAAACAGCGGAACAGAACGAAAGCACCACGTTCATGGCCATCCGGGTGATCACACAACCAGCTTTGAAGTTCATTATTTAAAGAACCAAGTAATGTAATTCTGTTTCCTGTCATTTGTTAGCGTCCGGATTACGTAAAGCCCACTCAATACGGTCAAGAATTTTCTGAATATTATCGACTTTAGGCTTCCAAGTATTGGGCTTGTAGTGTCGTGACCATCGACAATATTCTTTGCCTTTAAAATGCCTTGGGTCAGATCCGCCGACTTCAGAGACATTGGGGATGTTTTTCCCATCAGCACGTTTTAATAAAGGAAAAACCCAGAACATATCACAGCCAATTGTGTTGTAATTCCCGGGGATAACGACAAGGATTTCAACTGTTTTTAAAATCTTTCCATCAGAAACGTATTTGCCATCCGGTAAAGGATAATTCTTGATCACTAAAAATCGTACCGATTCTTCTTCTACATATTCCAACCCTGAATCTTCTAAAATTTGATAATCATTTTCGTGAAGAAGTGGCATTATTTATGGCCTGCCTCAGAACTTGATTCCTGGGCATAAAACTTTTCAATCCCCTTCTCACTCAGGTCAATTTTCTCATCGAGTTCAACAAGGCGACCTGGATTGCCTCTGACCTTTAAAAAGAGATCCATACTTTCAGGTATACCGGGGCCTAATCCTCTTACTTCCCTTCCTGAAATAAACTGGGTGTCCCATTCGTACATAGTGTTTTCAATTTTGAATTTGAATTTTTCTTTCATTTTTAACTCCTATTAATTTTCAATATCTCTCGGAGGGAAGGGGTCATTGCCAGGTGCTATGGTATCTTTGCTTCTGATTCTGCCATTAACACCTTTTGTCGTTAACTCCCCGCCACCCTGAGTAACCAGCATTTTCTTTGCTGCATCTATCGCCTGCTTTTGGGTTTCATGCAGGCTGGATGCGCGGCTTGCATCATTCCTTTTATTAACCCAGTCCCCTTGTGAATTTTTGTAAACCATGCGGTCACGATACTTACTCATCAAAAACTCCCTTCTAAAATAGGATTATTTTATATCCTAATTAAACATAAACACGAATACTTTTTATGTCAATATATTTTTTAAGGAAAATTTAATATCCTTAAATTGACTTGGATTAAAATATAAAATAGGTTAAAGTCTGATGGTGTATAATGGATTTTTTTATTTATGGAGAATTATAAGCAATGCGGCGGAGCCAAAAAAAAAGAATAGAATTTATAGAAAACAGACTTTATTGGGAAGGAAAGATCAGCAGAAAAGACCTGACGGATTATTTTGAAATTTCAATCCCTCAAGCGACAAAGGATATAAAGGCTTATATCGAAAAAACCCCTGATAATATTTTTTACGACAACAGTGCAAAACTTTATTTGCCTTCTGACAAGTTCAAGCCCGCTTTAATATCACCAGACAGTGAGCTATATCTAAATCGGTTGCATTCAACAGATAGTGGAAACGATTACTTTTTCTTTGGTGCTGTACCAAATTCATATATGCTGCCAACTGTTAAAAGAAAAATAGAGCCGTCAATATTAAGGTCTCTGTTGGATAGTATTCGAAATAACAATGCAATTTACATAGAATACCAGTCTATGAGCAACCCGAAACCTTCCTGGCGGTGGGTTACTCCTCATGCTATCGGTTTTGACGGGTACCGTTGGCACACAAGAGCTTTTTGCCACAACAGCAAAAAATACAAAGATTTTCATTTGGGACGGATTTTAAAGATAGGTGCTGAAAAAGAGCATATTGGGGATCATACAAGTGATTTCGCATGGTTCAACAACATCACTTTTGAAATTGCACCTCATAAAGAATTGTCAGATGGACAAAAAATATGTGTCGAGTTTGACTTCTGTATGGAAAATGGGAATTTGAATTTTGATGTTAAAGCAGCATTTATTTTTTACGTCATGAGATCCTTTGGATTCGACTCTAAACATTATGAAAGATCTCCTAATGAGCAACAAGTGATTCTTTTAAACAGACAAGAAATAATAACCCAAAAGAAAATTATGGAACAAATGTCTGAAAAGAAAATGGCAGATACTGCTGTTTTTAATAATAATTAATGAGTAAATATGAAAATCTATTTTGATACTGCATTTGATGGGTGACATAGCCCTGGCTCAATTTGGGGAAGGTGCTTTTTTTACTGCAGATTATGTCAAAAATGCCCTCCCCACTAATGCCGAATATAAACCCCCGGACTATTATTAAAAAAGCTCAGTTTTTTCAAAAAAAGCCCAACACAAAATATTTGGGTTGAAGAAAATTGCATTTGATTTACGAAGAATCCTAATTATAGAGGTTCCTTTCAGTAAAAAATAACCATCCACGTTTATATAACTGATATCAAACCACGAGGGTTCAGGCATATGGGGGGAAGGGTCGAGGCGGCGTAACCTGAAGGTCACACGTAAATGTGCGGGGTGTCATGGACTGAAAACACCGGGCATTTCCGCTTCTCAAACGGTCACGACGACCGGTTGAGATTTAGCTGAGCGCCCTTCCCCCCATATGCCTCCTCCTCAATTGGCACCCCATTTTAATAAACACACTCAGATCCATTATATACAATTTTAAAAAAACAGAGTTGATAAGCATTCCGTCAGCATCACACGGTTTATTCCCGGCAGAACTTTGTCCGGTATTCTTTTGGCAGAAGATTGGTGTGTTTTTTAAAGAGCTTTCGAAAGAAGCTTGTGTCCTCGTATCCCACCGAGACTGCAATCTCACTGAATGATCCCGAAGTTCTTTCCAACTGATGTTTGGCAAACTCAACCCTTAGCCGTTGAAGGTACAGAAGCGGGGTATTTCCGGTTGCCGCTTTGAATCGGCGTTCAAACACCCTGCGGCTGAGGCCGAAGTTTTCGGCAAGGGATTTGATATCGATATGCCGGTTGTAATTTTCTTCCAGCCATTTTTGTATAGACCGGATCTTTGAGTCGTTATGCTCTGTTGCAAACTGATAAACGGCATAGGGTTCCTGGGACTGTCTGCCGATATCGTGGAGCATGGCCTTGGAGCTTTCAAGGGCGATATCCCTGCCGCAATATCTTTCAACCAGGTAAATAGAAAGATCAATGTATGAATTGCATCCCCCTGAGCTTAATAAATTTCCCTCGTCAGTAATTATCTTTTGGGATTGCAAATCAACTTCCGGGTACCTTTTTCTAAAATCATTTTCAAATCCCCAGTGAGTGGTGGCAGTTTTCCCGTTAAGTAATCCTGTTTCAGCGAGGATGTAGGTTCCGGCACAGACACTGGCGATGGTAGCCCCGTTTTTGTTTTGTGTCTTCAGCCAGTCAATGGCTTCATAGCTTGTCTCAAGGGTGCGGTAATCTGAGAATGATGAGATGAGTATCAGATCAGGGGATTCAATATTCCAAATTGAACAATGGGGGTAAACGGGTGTCTGATTTTTACTTCGGACAGGTTTTCCGTCCTTGGACACAATTTTCACATCAAAATAGGATACCTCATCTTTTCCGGTAATAAAATTCCAGGTCGCGCCGGTCTGACAGAAGACATCCATCGGCCCCATGACTGAAGAGGCTAAGACATTATCCAAGGCAAGTATGGCAACGGTAATCATATAATTTCTCCATATTGACGCAATCAACTCTTTTTTAGTCGTTTTTGCCGCTTTTCACTTTTTTGTCAAGTGATATTTATGGGTTACGGAACGTATGTGATTCCCTTAGGCCGAGTATCAAAAATAAACCTCCCAGGTGGTTGGCGCGGCATTTTCAAAGGCTGCTATCCACAGGGACCGCTCACTTTTGCGCGGACTGTTTTATTTTGATGCCGCGCCTTAAACCAAAAAATGAAAGGATAAATCCATGAAATCTTCATTGGAAGAGACCTATTTTTGCAATTACAGCCATCCGTCAATTCAAACGCCGGCCCGAAAGCTTTCCGAACAGACAGACAATCAGGCAGAGCTTGCAAAGAGGACATTTTACTATGTCAGAGATACGATTGTTACCGGATATGACCTATATAAAACCCGGGCATCCGACATATTGAAAAAAAGTTACGGTATCTGCTGGGGCAAATCCCTTCTTCTGATTGCTTTGCTCAGATGCAATAACATTGAGGCCAGATTTGGAACAATCCCTGTTCACAGAAAATTTATAGAGCCCCTGATCGGACAATTCTATTATCTGGCAAATTCCCCGTATAACCATTGTGTTGCCCATGTACTCATAAATGATAAATGGACGATTCTCGACCCGGTACTTGATAAAAACACCTATGAAACATTTTTTGCACCGAAACAGGTTCCATGGAATATTGAATGGAACGGAAGAGATGATTGCCGACTGTATACTGATCACGTGGTTGGCGGGCTGAAAACATATGAAGATATCGACGGGGCAATTAATAATAAAGCCGGCAATAAAGAACTGCCGGCATTTATAGCAACCCCGGTATATAATTTCCTTAACAAAAGGATCTGGACGAGATCATTGAAACCCTTGATTCCTGCGGGGAGCCAGACTTCAAAGTAACCGCCAATGTTGTTCTGGGCTGAAAGAATCTTAGGAATCGTTACAAAAGATCAAGTAATTTTTGAGCCGATCCTTATTGACAAGGATCGGCACTGGGCTCGGGAGTTTCATATAAATATGTCATGGCCAGTCTTTGTCGTGTATCCCTTTGAGTTGCAGGATCTGATGATATTGGGTTCTGTTTGTTGACGTTTAGGATGGACTGTGAATAAAATCATTTTATGAATTGGTTTTTTTATATTGTTTTGGCCATAGTCACTTATGGCGTGCTGAATTTTTTGTACAAACTGGCTGCACAAAAGGGTTTGCCTGGTGCTGCGTTGGTGAATAAGTCGGCGATTACCGTTGTAGCTTTAGCAGCTGGTGCCGCTTGGCTTCTCGATTGTTCTTTTTCGAACTGGAAACAAATACTGTTTTTTGCGTTGTTTAATTCGGCTTTTTTTGTGTTGGAATCCCTTTCTAAAGTAAAAGCGTTAACCTTTATTCCCACGTCGTATTATTTTAGTTTGTCCAATTTTAACCTTATTATTGTGCTGGTGTTATCTGTCACTGTTTTAGGTGAACGACCCGATGTTTTTCAGTGGTGTGGTATTGGCGGTATTTTTGCGGTCATGGGTCTTTTGGCTATTGATTCGCAAAAATCAAAAATTAGTGTTTTATATCTCAAAAAGGGACTTTTTTATTTATTGCTCGCTGTATTGGGATTGGGATTGTCGGTCTTTGTGGGCAAACTGGCTTCCACTCGGGTTGATCGGGTTGTGTATATTTTATTTTCGTACATACTCACCACTGTATATACGTTTGCAGTTTCAAAAATAAGTCAAAAACGGCGAGAACCGGTAGACAACATTAAACGACAGTATACTTATGCCATGGGGTGTTTGATAGGCGTACTTAACTTTATTGGGTATTTTTGCTTGTTAAAAGCGTTTTCTCTGGGGCCGCTCAGCTTGGTGCAAAGCACGTTTTCGTTGGTTATGGTTATCCCGGTTTTATTATCCGTATTAATACTTAAAGAGGAATTCAGTCAAATAAAATTGCTGATGTTAGCTGTAGCGTGTGGTGCTGCAGTTTTGATTAATTTTTAAGCTATCTGCTGTGAAAGTGGCGTTATTCCTTCTCCCTACCGGGCAGGAGAAGGTTAGAATAAGAGTAAAAATTGACTCTTGGGCTATGTTTGTAGTGGCTTGCCGCTGATTTGAGTTCCCCCGACTATTACTTGGTTTACATTTCGATCGTCACCACGAAACACCAGTGCGGCTAACAGATCTTCGATTTCTTCGGGTTCGTTTAATGGTGTTAGTTGTGCCGGCATTGTGGGTGATACAACAATAAGGTCTGCTTCTTTGCCTTGCTCTATCGAACCGATTGTTTTTTGGAGTCCCAGTGCTTTTGCGCCACCAAGTGTTGCTAAGTTAAAGAGTTCGTGAATCGATAGCTGAGGTGAAACTTTAAGCGCATCTTCCATTACATTAAACATGGACATTCCTTTGCCACCCCCTAAATCACTGCCTAGTCCGCAGGGTATTTGATAGTCTGAAAACAACCCAAGATCGCATTGTTTCCCTCCGGCCAACAAATTTGCTCGTGGACAATGGGCAATGGCTGCGCCGGATTCGGCCAATAATTGGGGATCTTTGTTTTCTAAGTACACCCCGTGGGCCAATACCGTTTTGGGCGTTAATAGTCCCATTTCCAAATAGATTTCTGTGTCACTTTGTTTCCCGGGAAAAAGTTTCAACATGCTGGATAAACCCTCTTCATCTTCGGACAAGTGATTTTGAACTCTGCCATCAAATTCTTTTGCCGCCCACGCCATGCCTTCCATTAGGTCTGCAGATGCACAATACGCTGGTCGAACGGTAAAGCAATAACGGAGCCGGTCGTTTTCGGTGCGGTTCCAATGTTTCCAAAGACGAATAGAATCCGAAATGTTTTGTTTTGCTGGCCGCGAAAGTGGGTCTGGTAGATTTTGATCACCGGTATTCATTCCCATGATCACTCGCATACCTGACGTCTTTGCTAAGGTAAAAGCGATATCGGTGGCATTGTAAAAATAAGGGCCATGTGCACAAACGGTTGTGGTTCCGGTACTAATTAAATCGGCAAAAAAACGTTCCGCAGTGAATGCCGCGTATGCGTCTTCTTGAAAGCGCAGTTCCAACGAGTAGATAACTTTTAGCCACGTCATCAGATCTGGTATCATTGTACACCAGTCATAGTGGCAGACGTGCTGATGGCAATCAATTAGCCCAGGTAAAATTAATTTATCCGGCATATCAATGCGTTGTCTCTTTGGAAACTGTTGGACGATCTCAGCGTTGTGACCCATAGCCTCTATTTTTCCGGCGGCGTCGATTGCGATGGCACCATTTGGGATGTCCAGCCAATCTCCCTGGACTAACGGCGTATAAACTCGTCCACCAAGGATGGTTCCTTTAATTGATGTCTTCATTGGTCTAACGAATTGATCATGGCCAGCCCATGGTCAGCGCTCTCGACATCAGATTCCATGCATTGGACGATGATGCCCAGTGCTTTAAATCCCAATTGTTGGTACATGGCCACTACCGGTTCAAATACTTGACCGCTTAGCACCTGTCCCACATATGTATCTGCAGTAGCCCCGCGATTTTTCACTAAAAAGCTGGCCAAACCCGGAAGTCGGGTATCGGTCAACACCAGTTTTAATCCAAGCCGACGACCCAAGTTCAGTCTTCCTTGATTGAGCAATGTACCAATTTTTTTTCCCCGCGCGTCGGGATGCACACAAACCGACACAAAGTGTAGGCAATTGCCTGTGGGTGTATGAGTTTTACTGATCCAACCATCTGCGCAAAGTTCTGACCAGGAGATGGGTTTTATATCCGAGGTAAAATTTATGATTTGACAAGTAGCCATTCCCACCAATCGATTGCCTATGAACGCCCCCAAACAACCTTTTCCAAAAGTATTCATTCTCTCACGTAGTTGAATCGCTGATGCTTGCACATCAACAGGCCATGACGCTTGCTCCAACTCCATAATGATGGGAAGTTCGTTCTGTTCCAGTTGGCGTACCACTGGTGTAGTTAGTTGATCTTGTCCCTTTTTAGTTTCATTTATTGTTTCCATCCTCCCCCCCCATGTAAAAATACCGTGTGTAGAGTTTACTTCTCTGTAAACGCTTAAGCCCGGTCTCAAATTAAAACCACCCAGGTAGTTGGCGTGGCATTCCAATCCACAGCCACTCACCTGGGATGGTTAATTTTGTACCGAAAGATTTAATTTTGACGCCACGCCTTAAGCCTCACCCTTTGTGAAGGATTGTATTTGTGGGGATGGGCGCGTTTACAAAGGGCATGTACACGTCTTCGGTACCGGTGTTTATCGTATAGTTGGTCAAATGATGTGAATGAATTGCGTCCCCTTTTTTAAACGGCGCACTGTGACATTGCCCCCCTTGAAGATAAAACATGGTACCATGGCCAGAGGCGATATAAAACAAATCCTCTTCTCCAGCCTCTATGGGATGGGTGTGCCACTGAGAGCCTTGCCCCGTTTTTTCTAAGGCAATGCCAAATCTTGCCCTTTTACAACCCACATTATGGGGAAACAATAATTGCCGATTCATGATACCCCGATTACCAAACTTAACTTCAGCCACATCCTGGGTTCGCACCAACTGGGGCGGTGTTAATGAAGGCAAATCCGCAAAGATGTGTTCAGTTGTTTTATTACGAGAAAAGTAACGATTTGTTTCCGGAAGAGGCGAGATCGAAAACAAAACCAACAGGGGCACACTATTCGGGTTTTTTAAACAATGGGTTAAGTGCCCGGTAAGGACTCCATCGCCAGAATTCAATTCAATGGCATGTTCCACTCCTCCCTGTTTATAGTTTAAAGTTCCCTGACCCTCCAAAACATACAGATATTCTTCCTCTTGGGTTTCACAGGGATGTGTGTGCCATGGAGAGCAGTCTCCCGACTGGGCCAAAAACAGTCCCATATTAATATTTTTGCATCCGGCGTTTTTTTCTGTCAGCAAGTATTTTACTTTTCCACCGCCACCTGGAATCACCTCCCATTCCAGATCAGCGGCATGCACGATAGTCGGCGAGGCTAAGATTGGATCGTCGACAGGCAACGGACTCAAATTTGGAAAATTCCCTTTTTTCATCATTATGATTCCTTTCCTCTCAAACAGATGAGACAAAAATTCTATTCATGTATATCCCCTGGCACCGCCGCAACAATGCGACACATGGAAGATTCCAACTCAATGCCCTTTAATGGAAAACATCCAATCCACGCACGACGATTGCTCAATCTATCGATATCGCCACCTAAATTTTCGGCATGAACAATTCGCTTGGGAAACAGTTTTAAATGCATGACCTGGTAGTAATCGTCCGGAGGAAAATAGTCATCCCAACTCTGTGCATTCCACTTTTGTTTTAGATGCTCCTCTGCCGCTTTAAAAAGATCGGGATGTTGATGCCGAATAATTGTGTTCATCGGATGATCTGCACTGCCGCAATCCACGCCAATCCACTTAAGCTCCCGCTCGATGGCCCAATTATGAAAATCTTTGCCCGGGCCGGGGTGTTTTACAAAATAACGAATTTCATCAGCTTCAGGTTGATCCCAACTATACCGATGGTATCCGGTGCGTACAATCAGAATATCCCCTTTTTTCACAGTCACTCTCTCCGTAATCATCTCAGGAGTATACAAATCATAATCACACAGTACACCGCTCAAATCCACAACGACACCTTCGCCCACCCATTCGTTTAGCGGCACTTTTCCAATGGGGCGTCCAGCGGGGTAAAAATGAATTTCGCCATCCATGTGCGTTCCCACATGATTACTGGTAGTCATAATTTGTCCATTGGCGCCCTGCCCTTGATGGGCCCCCGCAATTCGTTTAAAATACTGAAGTCCAAGCGGCATATAACTTGGCCACGGCGGCGTATGAATACTCAAATCTTGAGTCAAGTCATACAATATCAGATCACTCATAAACTTAAAAAAATCCGCTTCGTTCATTTTAATTCACTCCTCAACTAATATTGTGAAATATTTGCCATTTTGAACGGTATGAGCTCAGTGCCTATTTCTCCACTCGGTTTGATAATTGGTAAATGTTGTTCCTTTAGAGATATAAGGAATCGTTACAAAATAACTTACCCTAAATTCTTTCCAAAACCCCTTAAAAGACAGGGGATTTTGAAAACAAAAGGTTAAGTACTTTTGAAGCCGATCCTAAGTAGTTGACCGAGTCCAGATATCTTTCATAAGTTGATAACGAACCGTATATTATGTGAATATGAAGGATATACGATGCTGATATTTTCTTTATATCTGCCAAATGTCATACCAGTATTCAGTAAACGTGTAAAGGGACTCTATGATGAATTTGTGTTTCGGTAAATTGACCTCTTGGAAGTTATGCATAACTTGCTTGATAGTGGATTCAATTTATAACGAGCCACGATCTATCCTTATTCGTTAGGCAGTAGTACCGAAAACCCGTGCTTGGACGAGAATTTACCCATATGCCTCCTCCTCATTATTGCACCTTAAACTGATTCACTGTCTTTTTAAGCTCTTCAGACAAATGACTCAATTCATCTGCACTGCCTTTGATATGAGAAATAGTGCCGGACATCTGGCTTGATGCCTGGTTCACATCTGCTATATCCAGCGCTATTTTACTGGCAACACTTGAAGTCTGTGTCACGTTTAAAGTGACTTCCTGAATCCCGCAAGCCGCCTGGCTAACGTTGTTGGCAATTTCCTTAGTGGTCACGGACTGTTCCTCGACTGCTCCGGCGACATTGTCGATCATGTCGTTTACATCTGTGATGGCAACTGTAATCTCCTCAATTTCAGAAACGGTTTCCTGTGTAGACCCTTGAATGTTCTCGATCTTATTTTTAATTTCCAGTGTTGCCTTTGCAGTTTGTTGTGCCAGGTTTTTTATTTCACCAGCCACGACAGCAAAGCCACTGCCGGCTTCTCCTGCCCGGGCGGCCTCAATGGTGGCGTTTAATGCAAGCAGGTTGGTCTGTTCTGAAATATCATTTATGGTTTCTACCACCTTTCCAATCTCCCGGGCAGATTTGCTTAAGTTCCCAATATTTTCAGATGCTTTCTTTGTTCGGGAGACTGTCTGATTACTTGTGACACGAGTTTTTTCAGTATTTTGTGCAATGTCACCGATGGTTGCTGTCATCTCTTCTGTTGCGGCAGAAACCATGCTGATATTTGTTGAAGATTGTTCAGCGGCGGAGGCGACCGATGCCATATTGGAACTCATTTCCTCGGCTGCTGCTGCAACTGTATTGGATTTATCAGACATTGTATCGGCACTTTCCGACATCTCTTTTGCAATGGTTAATAGTTGACTTGAAGCGTTGTTAAGCTTTTCAGAATTTTTTGCAATACCCAAAATCATACCCGTAAGTTTGTCAACAAACATATTGAACCATTTACCTAATCTGCCCATTTCATTTTGTGCGGAATCATCGAGCTTAAGTGTGAGGTCCCCTTCTCCTCTGGCAATATCTTTTAACATTACAATAGCCCGGTTAATGGGGCGTGTAATAAACCCGGAAACAATAATCCCCACGGCAAGGGCTAGGACAAGGGCAATAACCATAAAGACGACCTGTATATACTGCCACCGGCTGATAAGTCCTGTACTTGATGCCATTGTTTGTGCAACCGTTGAATTCAGCTGCTGACCATCTGCCAGCATATTGTTTTCAACAGTATTCATAAACAAAGCGATGTTGCCGGATTTCTGACTGAATTCGTCCAAAGCTTTGATTTCAGCTCTCTTTGCCTCAATCATCTGCTCAAAAGAACTGGATAATTCGTGTAGCAGTTCAATAATATCCTTTGTTGTCCGGTCTTCAGGCAGTTCGATAAGCTCACTGTTAATCCTGCCCTTTAAAAAATTGATCTCATCTTCTGCTTTTTGCAGAGCAGGCTCATCACGGGCAGTGACAATATTGTTTACCACAACCAATTGCCTGTTGGCCTTTGACTGGACAGAAATCGCTGCCCGTACTGATGAAATAGACATGCCGGATATCATAACCATTTCATCCATCATGTCTCTGATGCCTGCCTTTGCAAGAACGGCGTTACTATCGGTTGCATGCGATGCCTGATGCTTCAACACCTTGACGAAAGCCAAGTCTATGGAATCGATTTGCTTTTCAATAGCTGCAATAGAGCTATCCTCAGAAGTACTAACCGATTCAACAGTGTGCTTGGTGATTTTTTCCAAAGTTACAATATTTTTTCCCAACAAATCATATAGCTCCTTTAATGCTGATATCTGATTCTGTCTATATTCAATCAGTTCTTCTGTTGATAGATAAATCTGAAGAATGGCATTGTTTGCAGGATCGGTCTCATTTCTCATACCAGAGAAATCGGACTTGATTTGGTGTAGCTCCTCCATAGTCTCAGCATCAGAGATTTGGATAATAATTTTTCGAAGAGGGATAAGTTGCTGTATCTGCATGTTTTGCAGATTAATATTCTGAGTTATATCTGAAGTGGTTTCCGTCATGGTGGTCATGATCTGGGACAACGAAAATACGCCTGCTCCCCCTGAAAGCCCGGTGAGGAATGCACATGACAGGAATCCACAGATAAGCTGTGCTCTTAATGACGTTTTAGACAATAAATTCATAATCTATGTTCACCTTGATATATTAATTTAGTCAAATCCTGCATTACCATGGCAAGATATGTGCCGGAGGCTTTATCTTCTCTTGTAGCAAAGCCAGAAGCACGCCATGGCAGGTGCTATTTGCATGGTTTGGCCACGAATTGAAAAATCCATCATATTAATCATGTGTTCAAATATTGTTAACAAAGTATTAAGGTGTTAACGAGAGACTACCATTTGGCCATTACTACATTTTTTTACAATCAGCGCCACTGGCGCTGCATTGACATTTTTTCCCAGGTGCTTATTTTTGTCTATTCTTATTAAGGAGGAATGCAATGGATAACCATATCTTAGGCAAGGATATCAACGCCAGTGTCAGCCTGGAACCCCTTCTGGACTTCTGGGAAAAAAGCATGGCATGCAAATGTGACCACATGGCGTCCATGTACACCCACATTAAAGAGCGAATCAGTCAAACGCCGGATATTCTGGGGAACATTAAAGATGTCGGCATCCTCAATGAACACTATGATGTTATCAAACCGTTGATGACGGCGGTGTTTCCGCCTGCCACCTTTGATAAGGATATCCTGGGTGCCCTTACCCCCTGCACGTTTGAGCCTTTTTTTGTCAGTCCTGAATTCCAGCGCATTTTCATAGACAATGACAACTTTGTAAAATCCGTTAGCCAGAATAATGAGGAAGAACAATTCCGAAAAAAAAGACTGAAAATCTATCTGCTGATTCTGGAACGGCTCTATGGTATCAGCTGCCAGCTTCTGGAAAGTGTGGATATCAAGATTGTTCCGGATCAGGATACAGGCCTTGACAGGTATTTCGGCTTCACTGTCGACTTCCAGTTTGTCAGGATCAATCCTTTAACACAGCCAAGAGAATTGTCAGATGAAGAGTTGACCATCATTAACGACAATCTCACAAATATCAAAGTATTGGAAAAGTATATTGACCTGGCCCAATATGAGTTTTCAGGATTTACCCTGGTCCGGGCGCTGGATGTAACTGAATCCGAAGTTGTTTCAGCCCTTGAGCGGGATCTCATTGACCAGCAGTCAATTTTTTCTTCCGATGGCATCCGCCTTCTGGAGACCAGGCTTCAGACCCTGTTCCAGAAACCTTCGTTGTCAATTGGTATCGGTGCGGTACAGGGAGACCAGGTCATGCTCATTAAAAATGACTGCAACTCTAATATCAACTGCCTGTTTTCCAACTCCCACCATATCCTTATAGATGAAATCCAGGGATCGGTATGGATGCAGGCCGCCCTTGGAAAAG
>PIVQ01001358.1 GCA_003354055.1 Desulfobacteraceae bacterium
GATTCCGTTAAATTCCATCCGGTCGTCGTGACCGTCTGGAAAGCGGGCGTGACGCAGGTGTCAGTCCATGAAACTCTGCATCCCGCACGCCACTCCACCCCCACCCCTCCCGCTGCCTGCCCCTCCGGATTTGAAAACAGCATATGGCTTTTTTATTGAGTTTTGACTGAATATTAACTTTGGGATTCACGCAAATGTAGTTGATTTTTTATCTCCAGAATATTTAAGACAGCAAAGTGTTTTATACTGTTGCATTTTACAAAATCAGAAAACTGGGGTTCTCCAGGCTTGAATTTCATATTTTTTGACTATATTATGCAACAAAATTTTAACTTACACCTTGATATTCTTCCCTGGGATCGGCCGGCCGCCGAACATTACGGAGAGATCCGGGTCGCATTAGAGGCCCAGGACAATACCATAGGTAATATGGATATGCTGATAGCAGCCCACGCCAGAAGCCAGGGCATGATTTTAGTCATAAACAACGAAAAACATTTTCAACAGGTTCCTGATTTGGATATTGAGAACTGGACAAAATCAAACAAAATAGGGAGTGTACCAATCCGGTATAATGCATAGACTTCGGGAGCTAATTAAGGCTGATCCATATAGAATTGAAGTATTAAAATCTGTTGCAACTTTAAATTTGCCAGAATGTTATGTGGCTGCCGGGTTTGTGAGAAATTTAGTTTGGGATTTTCTACATGGCTATGAGCGTACTGAGCTTAATGATATCGACGTTGTTTACTATGATAAATCTGATATTGCCGACGTTCATTCTAAAGAAATTGAGCATAATTTATATTTACAGCTTGATGGAGTTAAATGGGAGGTCAAAAACCAAGCTCTAATGCATAATAGAAACAATGATCGGCGATACGAAAGCACCGCTGATGCAATGAGTTTTTGGCCCGAAAAAGAAACAGCTATTGGAGTGAAACTGGTCGATATGGATGGATCTATTGATGTAGTTGCCCCGTTTGGCATAAAATCACTGTATGATGGTTTGATTACGCATAATCCAAAGCGTTCCGTGGATATCTTTAAACTTCGTATTGAAAATAAACAGTGGCTGAGAAAATGGCCATTATTGAAAGTTGTTACGTAAAAAATGAAACAAAAAAAGGGGAGTCTGTTGCATCTTGCCCACTTAATTTTCATTCCGGATGTCCCTGACCCGTGAATCAAAGCTATCTGTATTAATCCCTTTGATAGTAATTCTGTCAAACAATTCCATGAGGTTGTCCGGGTGT
>PIVQ01001359.1 GCA_003354055.1 Desulfobacteraceae bacterium
GTGCAGCCGTTCTGAAATTTGCGCAGGCGCTGTTTGACAATTCGGTCTTCCAGAGAATGAAACGAGATGATGGAGATCCGTCCGCCTTTATTCAACATATCAGGCACGGCCTCCATAAATGCTTCCAAACGTGTAAGTTCCTGGTTCACGGCAATGCGCAGGGCTTGAAATACCCGGGTGGCCGGATGAATCTTTTGTTTGGCTGCAACTTTGGACGGAATGGCACCTGCCACTAATGTGGCCAGTTCTCCGCTGGTTTTTATGGGGGCATCTGCTCTTGCTATGGCAATGGCTTTAGCCACCCTGCGGGAAAACCGTTCTTCTCCGTATGTAAAGAAGATGTCTGCCAATTGTTTTTCCGTGTAGGTATTTACCATCTCTTCCGCCGTTAAAGGGTTGCGGATATCCATCCGCATATCCAGGGGCTCGTTTTTCTGGAAACTGAATCCCCGTTTGCTTTGTGTCAGCTGGTTGAGTGAAAAGCCTAGGTCAAGGAGTATACTATCCACCCCTTTTATCCCGTTTCGGGCAAGGATATCAGGGAGGTCTGAAAAATTGTTGTGAAACAGCCGGACATTGTCCTTAAAAGAATGGAGAATTTTTTTTGCATTGGCTATGGCATCATTGTCCTGGTCGATGCCGATGAGAGTGCCGCCGGGGACAATGGCCTGCACCGTTGCCAGAGCATGGCCGGAACCACCCAGAGTACAATCCACGCAAACGTCCCCGGGGGTTAAATTCTGGTAATCATGCACTTGTCCGGGCATGACTGAAGTATGCTCAAATTCCATACTTATAACCCTAGGGAAGCTATTTCCTCGCGCACTTCCTCTTTTTTAAGTTCCTGTTCCATATTGAAGTTCTCCTGATCCCATTTTTCCCTGGACCAGATTTCAAACCGGTCCAGCACACCCACAAGGACAATATCTTTTTCTATACCTGCATACGTTCTCAAGCTTTGGGGGATGAGCACCCTGTCCTGTTTGTCGCATTTCAACGGACAGGCATTCCCCAGAAAAAAGCGTTTGAACTTTTCCATGGCAGCACTTTTTGCCGCCAGGATACGTTGTTCAAGGCTTTTCCATTCGCTGTGGGTATAGGCATAGATACAGCCATCCTTAATTGAGATCACAACTCCGTATTCATCATCGGCCGCCAGGACCTTCCGGAACCTTGCCGGAATGATAACCCTGCCCTTTGGATCGATTGTATGAAAGGAGCTTGATCGAAACACTTATCTTAAGCCTCAGTAAAA
>PIVQ01000047.1 GCA_003354055.1 Desulfobacteraceae bacterium
TTTATCAACAACAGCAAAATCAGCGCATTTGAAACCGTCAGGGTGGAAAAGGAAATCCTGGATTCTGAAATTCTGACCAGCGGTGGTGTGGACAATCAATCCGGCCATATTATTGCGTCTAAAATCAGTGCAAAACAAGGGATCCGAACGAAAAAAGCCGGGACCCTGTCTTCCAGTCCGGCCCAGTTAAAAATTGGAGTAAATGACCACATAGACCTATTGGTTAAGGTTATTGAAAACAAAATTGCCATGTACAAGGAAGAGATATTGCCTTTAAGAGAACAAATTACAACACTCAGAAAAAAGGATACCCGCCTTCACCGGTTGATCGCTGAAACCACCCAAATCCAGAAAACAGCCATAAACGAGATAAAGGACTGCAAAAGGCATTTAGAAAACTTAAATTATGAAACAGACGCGTTTGCTGCCCAGCAAACGGCCCAAAGAATAAAACGGCTCAAAAAAAAGTTCAAAGATGCTGAAACAGAGATCAAGAAGACCATGAGAGCCCAGGACGAAATCCGTGTATTATTCGAACAAGCAAACGAGCAGCTTGTCAATTATGAAGAAAATTCCCTGCGCTACTTTGATGAGAAACAACTCCTCGATAGATGTTCAGCCACAGTCCTCCCCATTGCCCGTCTCGATATCGGCCATAAGATTTTTCAAGGAACAACAATTTTCGGTCCTAATTCCCGGCTCGAATTCATAGAGGACAAAGGCAGGTGTACGATTCAGGAAAAGCCATTTTTTGCTAACGGTATTCATGGGTTCGAATTGATGATTGACTAAGGATCGGCTCCAAAAATACTTGATCTTTTGTTTTCAAAATACCCGGTAGGGGTTTTTCTAAAAAATACCCATTTAAGGGTTTTTGGAAACAAGTTTCTGCCCTTCCGGGTATTTAGATCAAGTTATTTTGTAACGATTCCTAAGGAATCTATATCTATATACGGGATACTTTTTCAGACTGATCTTGCCTCACCAGGCGCGTCATGGTAGTTAAAAAAAGTCGACTATCATTTACCTAAAAGGAGATCTCCCCAATGACCATGGACCATGAATATTATACCGGTGTGGTTTGGCAGGATTTTCAGCATAAAGAGCTTCTGGATCTTTTCTTCAAGCTCAAAATGGCCAGGGAAGACAAAACAGAAAAGGATGCCTTCAAATTCTCCATTGCCTTTTTAACCATGTATGCGAAACACCATTTCAAGCTGGAAGAAGAGTATATGGATGTTTATGCCTATCTGGACCGGGAGAAACATAGGCAAGAGCATCAATCCTATATGAAAATGCTAAAAGCTTTCCGCATCAACCATAAGACTTATTCAGAAGAGGCCATGGATCAATTGATGAGCAAAATCAAAGCCTGGATTCTAAACCACATTCTGGGGGATGATAAAAAACTGGGAACCCATATTCTGAAAGCTGAAAAAAAAAGTCTCCAATCATGATGAATCAAACCCTGAACCTATTATCCCGGCCAGGAGTATTTTTCCATATGGGACAATGCTTTGTCGGGAAAGTTTTGAACTTTTAAAAATTCGGTTTTATGCTTTTTTATAAAAGGCCCGGCCAAAAGATAAACATCATCCGGCCTTTTGCTTAGGGCGGAACATCTAATGCCACAGAATTTAGACGATAGTAAAGGTCTTCTCTGAAAGGTCTATCAGAGACACAGAATATCTGCCGCTATGGATTTTAATTAACGCTACAATAGAAAGCCCAGGGTATCCGCATTTATATTTTAGGGATAAACAAATAGGGAGATGGAAGATTGTCAATGATGTTGCATGGTATTAACTCACTGAAATAATTTAAAAGGAATAGACTTCCTTATCTTCTTGTGTTACCTCGCTGAAATTATATACAATTTCAGAGAGGTAACACAACAATGAATCAAAAAGTGACTATTCCAGAGTATTTCTCGAAACTCCCTGACCCAAGAAGATATAATAAACGACACAAGCTTGTCGATATCATAACAATTTCAATCTGTGCTGTTATCTGTAACGCTGACAGTTTTGAACACATTGCCGAATATGGAAGAGCAAAGTCCGACTGGTTGAAAAAGTTTCTGGAACTTCCTCATGGTATTCCATCTGCTGATACATTTGAGAGGGTTTTCGCCATGATCGATCCAGAGGCCTTCAAAAGCTGCTTTATAGATTGGGTAAATGCAATTTGCCAGCTTACAAAAGGTGAAGTGATCGCTATTGACGGCAAGACATGACAAAAGCAAAGGGAAATCACCGATCCATATGATATGATCAGTACATGGGCTTGTGCCAATGGGCTTGTCATTGGGCAAATAAAAACAGAAGAAAAATCTAATGAGATTACTGCAATCCCGGAGCTTATAAAGCAACTTGAGATAAACGGGTGCATTGTAACCATTGATGCAATGGGATGTCAGAAGAAAATAGCCCAAACCATTGTCGAAAAGGGTGCGGATTATGTCTTTTCTTTAAAAGGGAACCAAACCAATCTGCATGATGATGTGAAATTGTTTTTCCAAGGTCCTGAAAAGGGATCATTGGATTATTACGAGACCGCGGATAACGATCACGGAAAAATAGAGATCCGAAAATATTGGACGACATCGGATATCGGATGGATATATGGCCGTGAGAAATGGGAGAAGTTTACAACCATTTGTATGGTAGAACGCGAGAGACAGTTTGAAAATAAAACAGAAAAAGAAACCAGCTATTATATCAGTAGCATGGAAAACGACGTCGAAAAGATAGCTTTCGCAATTCGAAATCATTGGCAAATCGAAAATAGTCTTCACTGGGTATTAGATGTGACATTCCGTGAAGATGAAAGCAGGATCAGGAAGGAGAATGCCTCTCAAAACTTTGCTGTATTAAGACACATTGCATTGAATATGATAAAAAAAGAGACCTCCTTGAAGAAGAGTATTAAATCTAAACGGTTAAGGGCTGGATGGGATAATGATTATTTGCTCAAAGTCTTATCTGCATCACCAGCATTATAAATGCGGGTATGCCACGGTATCCAATATCAACCAGGCAAAGCTGAGGCAAAAGGATTAACGTATTTTATCGAGGAATTAAGCATGAGACCAAAAATCAAGTATATTAAGGGGTATGCATATTATGAAGTGGATTCGCTATTCACTAAAATTTCCCCAAAACCAAGCCATGGAACAGTTAAGTACAAGTATGAGAGGGCTGATTATGGGAGGAAGCAGATTTCTATGAGAGACAGAGTCAAACTTGCAAGAGCAATGATAAGGAAGTATGACCTTGTGGAAACAAGGCCTCGGAGGATGTGGTCTCACCCTGAAGCATTTGAAGCGGATGAAAGGGAAGAACTCACGAGATCGTCATATTTCGATAATGATAAAAACCTCTATCTCTACCGAGGTATGGGAATGCATGAATTTAACTTCATGGCCAAACACAATATTCCCCTGTTGACGGCCGGGCACCAAGGGTTTGCTCCGTAACTATATAACTAACCTGTAGATTTGTTCCGGCCTGTGAGGCCTGGTAACAGTGTGGAGGATAAAACCGGAATGACCTGCAGTCTGGGAAGAACGCCAGGCAGATGAGATCATAAGAATTTCAAAACAGAAAAAGACCTTTGACGAGATCAACCAGACCCTGGTGGATCTGTCTGAATGGATAGGAAATGAAATATCCCTGCACGAAAATGCATAAAATACACCGATATTTTTCCCCGTCAATTTAAAATCAACGACAGCCAGTTAGTGAATCTGGATTATTTAGTGAACATTTTTTTTAGAGGGTTTAGAATTGGTTAAACCATTGAATTGATATGGGATGTCTCTTGTTGAAGTTGGACGCAAGTGCTTGATAAATTAAGCTAATGGGCAATAAAGGTAATAAATAGCTTGACAATGAAAAAATCAAAGTATAGTAAATTTATCTAATTCGCAATTTATTATTTTTGCGAATTAGATAAATTTTTAAGGTGCCTATGTTCAATGCTGCAACATTGAACATAGGCTTTTGATAAGAATAACACTATATGATAGGGAACAATGTTATCAGGCCCTTTATATCACATCAGGCTTTTTTTTCCAATCACCTGATTGACAAGTTTTTGATATTCAATCACCCGGTTAACAAGTTCTTAAAATACAGGCTTTTAAGGGATTTTATATTTCTATGAAACCAGTGTTTTCTGGTGCTTTCCAGATCTGTCCTCCCAATCAATTATGCTGACTTCCACTTGTTATTCCCGCAGATCTTTTTTCAAGCTGTAGCCGAATAGAACCTATCCTGCATCAGGAAATTTATTTATATTTTTAAGTAATACTTAATTGGCAATCCGCAATTTTTTATTAAAATCAGGCAATTGCAATCAGCATCCGAATTAGGGGCAAATATGGAAAAATTAATCAAAGGAGGGGGCATGACCGGCAAAAAAAAGATGAGCATAATCGGGGAAAGACAGCTGTGGAAATTTATGATTTTCACATTAATGGTAATACTTTTTACCCCTCCTGCGTTGCGGGCAGCCACCTCCGATACAGCCACCTCCGAGACAGGCACCTCAGGTACGGGCACCGCCTCCGAGCTGGCACTGGAGGTTGCAGGCTCCATTGCAGGCACATTCCAGAATGTACAGGGAACGGCCAGCTATACGATTCCCATACCCGTACCGTCGGGCCGCAACGGAATGGAGCCGCAACTCAATCTGTCCTATAACTCCCAAACCAGCGATGGTCCTGTGGGGATTGGTTGGCGCCTGGACGCGGGGTTAATGATTACCCGCGGGGTTCATACCACTGAGCGTTCAAATGGATATGACAATAAAACCACGGTGGCCTATGATGACACTGATCAGTTGGTACTCAACGGCAAGGAGCTTAAACTGATCAGCGGCAGCCATCTGAATAACGGTGCTGTTTATATGTCCGCCATCGACTCGGGCATGCAGATTCTTAAGACTTCAGCCGGCTTTACCGGAAAAGCTAAAGATGGCCGGACCCTTGAGTTTGAGCATGCTTGGACAGTGGACGGCACCATCGTCGGGTGGGGGCTTTCAGCTGTGTATGACAGCTATGGCAATGGTGTTATTTACAATTATCTTGCAGGGACTGATGTGCCGTACCTTGAATCCATAAGATATACGATACATGATCCAATCAAAGGATTTGTCAATACTGGTGGCACAAGATCTACCAAGGGCTATGTATATTTCAACTACAGCACCTATGGATCGCAATCAAGAGTGGTAGTGAACGGCGAGACTTTTTACAATACACACCTTCTTGATTATATTTTAGTAAGTCCGGAAACAGGATATGACGATCCGGATCTGGCTGATCAGTGGCAGCGTTATGATTTTACCTATGAAAATGCGCTAAGCGGCTTCGGAGTCAAGCGGCTTCAAAGCATTCAGGTGACCGAAAAACGGGACGATGTAGGCCATGAGTCTACATACCCTAAAACCTCTTTTAACTATAATGACTCCCTGGCGCAGGTGACGTCTGAATTCAGCGAAATTGAGGATTTGGATATAAGCCGTTCCATGTCTAATGCTGATGCAAAAAGAAATCGGAACGTATATGCGGATTATAACGGGGATGGCATAAGCGATCTGATGGTGATCCGTTATGTTGACGGCAGGCACAAGGCCGACCTCTATATAAACGATGGTAGCGGCAGACTCACCCACACAGCTAAAAAGAGCATTTCCCCCTGGCGCGATGTCAATGGAAAATTTCGCCACAGCTACCATGCCGCAGACACGAATGAGGACGGCCAAAGTGAATTGATTGAGGTTTACATGGCACCCAATTCCCGAGGTACCCACTATGAGATTCGTGTTAACTATTGGGCTTATAACAAGACGAGTAATTCTCTTTATGCCCTTAACAGTGCTGACCGTATGGTTGCCACCCGATACGTCGTTGGGGCATCCAATTGGAATCTGGCATGGGAATCATCCATTACCGACTGGAATGCTGACGGCCGCAGCGACCTTATTATCTACGGCCGGTTGTCAGCCACCGGAACCACAGGGCTTTGGGTCAGTCCCCATTTGAACCAGGGCGACGGTACATTTGAGGAAAATACCAATTTTAGTTCATTGCCCTATGCCGATGTGAATACCTACAATCTTAGCGATTACCGGCGTGGGCAATATGAATTTCTTGATGTTACTGATGACGGCAAGCCTGACCTGGTAGAGATCTATAAACCTGAACCTATAAATGGTGAGGAGCAGGATATTGCCAATGTGCGTGTTTTTGAGAACACGGGGTATGGAATCAGTGAAATCCCATGGGGTGGCTGGCATAATATCAGTTGGTGGTACAACAGAACGCCTTCGAGTCATATTCCGGCCATGATGGCATATTATCAGTTTGCGGATATGAACATGGACGGCCGCACTGATCTTGTCGTGGTGAACAGGGACTATCATGAAGGATGTACGGATGTTAGCTTTTTTAGGAACAATGGCAACGGCAGGTTTATAAAAAAGAGTGCTCAGACGATTCGGACCGTTACCGGGCTTGCCGGCGACTTTGCAAGGTATGTCGATCCTACCCCCCGCCATCTGGTGGCTGATTTCACCAATGACGGGTATCCTGATATCATGATTTTTGATTATGATGTCGAGGCTGATGCAGAGGTCGGCATTAAGGTGTTTGCCGATTTGACTATACATGAAAATAACGCCGGAGTCGTTGGCAGCACCGGCAGCTTTGCTCAGAGGTTGGAAACAACCAGTACCAACCTTTGGGTGTTGGACGACCTTTCAAGCGGTGCACCGCCTGTCCAGCCCATGTTGTTTGACAGTGACAGCGGTATGGATCTTGTGGAAACACACGAATTTGAGAACAGGATCTATGTTCGCACATGGACCCGTAATGAAGTTCAGCCCCCTGATCTTTTACAACGCATCACCGACGGCCGCGGTGTGAAAACTTCTATTTTCTATGAAAATGCTGCCGGTGATCTCAGCGTTCACGGCAATACTTTTTATACTCCCTCATCTTCGGGCGTCAATATTGATAACCAATTTGATATGACTCCGGGGCATTATCTGCTCTCGTCTTACACCATCACCCAACCCGACGATACATGGGGAGAATTGACAGAGATATCCAGCACGTTCCGGTATAAGGGCTATAAATATGACTATGTCAATGGTTCCCTCGGTTTTGAGGAGATATATACTTACAATGAGTTAACCGGCCACTATAGCAGCACCCGGTATTATCAGGAATATCCAAAAGCCGGGTACAAAAAATCCGTCAGCTATCACCACGGGCAGTCCGGTGAGCCCAATCTTGTGGATTTCTTTGAGTATACTGCCGATAATTACCCTGGAACGACTGATGTCTGGATGGTACAGCCAAGTACCACCAAAAGACTCTTGCAACAGAACGGCACCGATGTTGACGGTGTCGGGGACCGTTGGTCTGAGTATTTTTATGACAGCTACGGCCGCCTGGATTATAAGACGGATAACTATGGCGGAAGCGGATATGCCGACCGCAGGATTTTGAAAACCAGCCTTACCTATGCCACCGGCAGCAGTGCTGATAATACCGCTGATATCAGTGCCGGTAATCTGGACGCCTATCATCTTGGATTCCCCGACACCAGTACAACGGTTGAAATTGATACTTCAGGTGCTGAAATCACAGGTTCCAGACGTCAAACCGGTTTTACCTATACTGCCGGATTAGCAGTGGAAAGTACCACAAATTATATGGAGAACAGCGCTGATAACATCACCATTCGCTATGAATATGATGACTTTGGAAATATAATCAAAGAATATGATGGGGCAAATAACTTATGGCGATCCAGCTATGATAACAACCGGCAATTTGTGATATCCAAAACCAATCCGTTGGGGCATAAAAAAGAGTTCACCCAATGGGATAAATTTACCGGTGGCTTTTTGCAGATGACGGATGAGAACATGAATTTCCATACAGTTACGACCGGAGCCTTTGGCCGGCCGGACAGCCGAATTGGACCCGGTTCTGCCACTGCCATCCATAAAATGGAGGGCAGTGGTACAACCCAGGCCGGTTTCGTCCTGGCCAATTGGTCGGACACTTCCAAGGTGCAGGTGAGCATGCGAAAACATGATAATCTGGGCCGGGTGCTCGAAGAGGCCGGACCTGATACCCCCTATCATGCAATTACATGGGGAGCACACGGCAAACCAGTCTCCGAACAGGTCATCCAGCCGGGGGACTGGGCAACTAAAGATTTTGTGAATCATACATATACCTATGACGCCTGGATGAACCAGAAGACTCATGCCCGCGACGGAGTTACCCTTTCGGAGGAAGTCCGTGATTATAGTGCGGGAACGCTTGATTACAGGTATCCGTCTCCTAAGGACGATCTTACCATAACAGTCTCCATTGAAAACAATGCATTGGGCAAGGTGGCGACAAGAACCCTGTCCGGTGGTGATATCCACACCTATGAGTATAATATATACGGCCAGGTGACATCAGTTACAGATCCCACCGGTCAGACCATTACATATGACTATGACATGGCAGGCCGTCTGATAGAGCAATCCGCAGCAGAAACCGGTACTGTAGCCTATGCTTATGACCGTCGCAGCCTTGTTACAGAGCGGACCAATGCTGACGGCAAAATCATTACAATGAGCTATGATGCACTTGGCAGGCTGACTCATCGGTACACCCAGGGGCATTCCAACGGCACCTGGTACCTAAAGAGAATGGAATATGACAACCCACTGTACTCCAATAGTAAGGGCCGCCTTACTGATATCGCCATGACAAAAACCACCAATTGTTATGATGGGGTGTGGAACAATGCCACTTGGTTGGAAAAGGCACTATACAGTTATAATTACGATGCCAACGGTAATATCAGCACCCATACGCGTAAGGTAACCAACTCTATCGGCTATGATACCTATACGTTTCAGTCAACCTACCATCCTGACGGAACCCCTGACACCATAACCTATCCGGATGGCAGCAAGGTGCGTTACATCCTGAGTGCCTATCTTTTACCCGAGGTAGGATGCCCGGTTACCCCCCCAAAGTTAAGCTTAATCCAATATGCTGAAAACGGCGTGGATTTTGTAACCGTTAAAAACTATAATTATTACAATCACCACGGGCAAAACACAGAAGCACGCACTACCCTGAATCTGCAAACAGGTAAAACCATATATGAAAGAAATGAATTTGGTAAACACGGTCTTCTAAATAGAAAATCAGCATGGGATTACGGGGGTAGCATAGGTTTTGAGGCTGAAGCCAGACAGCGCGGTGAACTGGGATTTGTCAACCGGGTGGATACAAGAACAAGCTTCGATAGTACAACTGCCAACGCAACAACTGACTATGCATATTCGGATGAGGGATGGCTAACCAGTGCAAACAATACAGACCCCAGTTCCTATGGACTGGAAACCTACACCTATCTTAGCGACGGCAGGCGGGATGAGGACCAGACCTACATCTATGACTGGGATCCGTCCAAGGCCCACCAGCTTTTAGCCATGACCGACAGCGACTGGGTGATGGCCGATGAGCAGATTTCCATGATGAAATATGCCTATGATGCCAACGGGGCCATGACTGATCAATTGACCCTAAAGTGGAAGAGCGCGGAGAACAGGCATTATAAGTTTCAAAGAAGGGTTTTTGCATATGATGCAGACAATATGCCGGAAACAGAGGACATTCAATATCTCAATACTGGTAAATGGTCCGGGCAATACATCGACAGGAGTCTGAGCTACGACTACGATCACAGCGGAAAACGGTTTTATAAGAAAATAACTGCTGCCGGCACCACCGTTGAAACCCATTATCTAACCTCAAGCTTTGTGGCTGAAAAGACCACCTCCAACGGCAAGAGTGTCATGGAATATACCAAAAATATCCTAGGCATTGGCGGCATTGTGGCTTCGTTGAAAACATCGGATACGGCGGCCATGGGTATGGCACCTCTGGTGCCCTTTAACAGCCGCTGGATGGCCGCAGACATGTATCGATGGGACAGCCCCATGGGGTTTATAACAAAGATCGGTACCTATACCCAGGCGTTGTTAATCCACCCCAAGACCGTGGAATGGGTCTACCTGATCTTAAAATCACTTCCGGCAGCATTGATCCTTTCCATACTGATAGCTTTGTTGATCAGCAGCCGTGGCAGGATTTCTTATGATTCCTTCAGATACCGGTACCCGGTTCTGGCCAAGGCAACTTGGGCGGTATTGTTCTTTTTTGCCGTTCAGTTGATGCCGGCTCTTCCCAGGCACGCGTTTGCAGCCGGAACCGGTCAGGAAACCTATGAGACTTATTATCGGGATCTTTTTGGCAATACCGTTATGACACTGCAGGCTTCCTCGTCAGATCCCAAAGACTATGTGGTGCTCAGCCACACCGCTTACCGGCCCTTTGGCGGTGTGGATTCTAACGCCAGCAGCAATACTGAAAAGACCAGATACACCTTTTCCGGCAAGGAGATTGATTTTCTCAACTCAGCTGATGGAGATCAGGGGCCGGTCTATTTTGGAGCAAGATATTACGATTCATTTTCAGGCAGGTTTTTAACACCTGATCCTAAGGCCCAGTTTACCGATCCCTACATGTATTGCTGGAACTCGCCGCAAAATGCGGTTGATCCGGACGGGCAATTCATCTTTCTTTTGATGACAGCACTGGTTGTCAGTGCGATTGTCTATGGCATTGCCAAGGCCGCAGGTGCTGAAGAGGTCGCCGAGGGTGCTTTGATGGGCGTCAAAGTTACCGGCGGTGCTTTGGGCATAATTTTGGGCGTTCAGTTAGGAATAGCCGCCGGTATTGGATGCTTTATGGCTGCGGTTGCAACGCTTCCTGCCACTGCGGCGATTTCTACCGGAGTGGCTGCGGGCCTTGCATCAGCTACTGTGGGAGTCGGAGTCGCCGTCACCGCTGCCGGAGTGACCACCCGCTTTGTGCTCGAGCAAGAACTTGCGGGCAATATGATGATGTATATAGGCGTTGGACTGGTGGCTGCCGGGGTGTGCACCTTAAGCCTATGGGCCGCGCCCTGGGCAGCGCAAACCTCGGTTACCATGGTGGCAACGAATCTGATGAGTTTCTGTGGATCCTGGTATTTCGGAGGAGCCACAGCCGCCGGATATGATGCAACCCAATGGGATTATGATAACGAGAAGGTATGGGGGTATTCCATGGCCCAGGTTACCTTGGATCTTGGTATGGGGCATTTTAGTGGTGCTATTGGTACAAAAATGAATAAAATGGTGCAAGCCGGGAAAATCAAATATGTAGCCACCACGTATGCTGTCAAAGCTTTTCTGGGCGGCCTCAATGGTGCAGCCCAAAATATGGTGGCCTTTTCAATGATGAATAAACGTTGGGAAGACAGGGGCAAAGCTGCCGCGTTGGGATTTGCTGCCGGAGCAGCTTTAGGTGGTGCCGGCTATGGTCTGGGTAACAAATTAGGAGGCGGGGCCGTTGGTACAACCGGCGGATTTTTGTTTGGATGGGGAGGTGTTTTCGCCAGACTGACTATCCGTGATGCTACCATCAGACATAATCCCAAACAATGGGCAGAGTGATAAAAACCGACAAGTTTTTACCTTATTGGTGATAATAGTCCGCCTTAAAAAAAAGAGGCCGGCAAACTAAAGAGAATGGTGGTGTTTTAGCCTGCATCCGGCAGGGTAACTAAAGCACCACCTTTTTGTTTCACCAACCAAAAATATTTTCCGTTATGACCAGGAGTGCAGTACAACGACAAAGCGATTCAAGACTGTACCGGTGGCGTTATTTGCTGGTTCAACCCGTGGTGCTGGAGAATCTTGAATCGGAATATAATTTTGAGAATCGCTATAGAATCTCTAAATACGGGTCTCCGGCCAGTATTTTTTGATTTTACGATAAAGAGTCGCCTGGCCAATCCGAAGAACCATGGCTGCATTTTTTCGATGATGCCCGGTCTTTTCCAGTGCGTTGCCAATGGCGAGTTTCTCGTAAGCTTCCAAAGAGTCATCCATCGACGCAGAGCCGTAATCGGTCACGACCCGCATTATGTCAGGCAGGTCCTCAACTCTGACTTCTTTATGAAGGCCCAGAGCCGTGAGACGGCTTATCAAGTTTTCCAGTTCCCGGACATTTCCCGGCCAGGAGTATTTTTCCATATGGGATAATGCTTTGTCGGAAAGGTTTTGAACTTTTGAAAATTCGGTTTTATGCTTTTTTAAAAAATGCCTGGCCAAAAGATAAACATCATCCTGCCTTTTGCTTAGGGGCGGAACATCTAATGCTACAGCATTGAGACGATAGTAAAGGTCTTCTCTGAATCTTTTATTTATTACCTCGGATTTCAGATTCCTGTTGGTGGCCGCCAGAATTCGGACATCCGCAACCACAGAGTCACTTGATCCCACCGGCCTGATTTCCTTTTCCTGCATCAGTCTCAGCAATTTTGCCTGGGTCTGTAGCGGAAGCTCTCCAATCTCATCAAAAAAAACAGTGCCCTTGTTTGCAGCCATGACCAAGCCTTTAGTATCCGTGTAAGCACCTGTAAACGAACCTTTTACATGTCCGAACAGTTCACTTTCAAGCATAGTCTCGTTAATAGTGGTACAGTCCACCACAACAAATTTTTCCCCAGCTCTGGCACTCTGATGGTGAATCGCTTTAGCAACCAGCTCTTTCCCCGTTCCGGTCTCGCCCTGAATTAAAACAGTGGCATCGGACATCCCAACTCTGCTAATCAACTGTTTCAATTGAAGCATGCAGGCTGAGTTCCCTAACAATTTTTCATATCTGAACCTATGGGAGATTTCATTTTTGAGGGCCTTATTTTCACGCTTGATCTGCCATATGCTGGACAGTTGGGAAACCAAAGAGACTAATCGCTCAGTTACAAAAGGTTTTTCTATAAAATCAATAGCACCGTTTTTAATGGCGGCTACTGCGTCCTGAATATTTCCATGACCGGTCAATAAAATAGTCATGACATGAGGATATTGGGTATTGATTATTTCTAAAAGTTCAAGCCCGTCCATACCCGGCATTTTCAAGTCAATCAAGGCAGCATGAACTTTAGTTTTCGCCATAAGAGAGAGGGCCTCTGCACCGCTGTTGGCCGAAACCAGACAATAATCCGTATCTAAAAAAGTACGCTTCAGGGTTGTAATTATTGCAGCTTCGTCATCCACTAATAAGAGGGTGAACTTGCTGGAAGGCACAGGACTCATAAGCAATATCTTCTCCTTTGCGTTTTTTGGAGACTATCATACACCATCGACTATCAAAATGATATCTATATAAGTTCAGCTATCATTTTGATAACCGATGGTGATGTTATTATATCGTCATTCTTCACATCCTTTTCCCTATAAAAACAAGCAATTACAACAGCTTTAGGATGCGTGGTCCTAACCTTGCAGAGTAAAGAGCAGGTTTAAAGGAGACCCTGCAAATGATTGATCCGAAATAAATTCAGGCAAAAAAAATGAAAATAATCGCGAAACTATTTGCTACTGACCGAAAAAGCACAATGGCGGCATACCGCAAAGGTATCAGCCACTTCAACAAACTGCAATACGCAGAGGCTATCCCCTATTTTGAACAGGTTATTGCAAAAAAAAATCTTGGTCATTCTATAGAAGCGAAGCTTGCACACTTTTACTGCGGTCAAGCCCATATAAACGTGGGAGTCACCCATTTTGCCAAAAACGAAAACCAAAAGGCTCTATCCCATTTCCAAGAGGCACTACGCTTCCAGCCTGATGATACGGATCTGGATTATTTTATCGGGATTTGTCTCAACAATATCGGAGATTATAAGGGTGCTATGGCGTCCTTTTCAAAAATTTCTGGAAACAGAACCCTGGAATATTCCGACCAAGCTTGATGAACCAATTATTTTTCAGGGATGATACAAATCGGTTATGACTGATAACATAAAAAAAAGATTCAGACACTCCATTCTCAACAAGATTCTGGTTCCTGTAATTACCATTCTTGCAGGGGCCGTAGGAACGAGTACCTATCTGGCTTTTGTGCAGGAGACCAAGATACTGGGCCAAAACATGACACACAGGGGGGTACAGATAGCAGAAACCGTCAGCACCAGCACGATCAACTCATTTGTGTCCCTGAACTGGATCTATACTGAAAATTTATTGAAACAATCGATAAAAAATCATCAGGACCTCATCTTTATAAAGGTTGCCAATCCCTTGAACGAAGTATACCTTGCAAGCCATGAGCGATTTTACGGCGAGGCTGTACTGCCCAGTCATGCAACCCGGAGCCTGAAAGTTATAGAACAGTACGCCTTTAATAATGAAGCTGAAAAAGGCCTGCACATTTCCTACCCGTTTAAAGTGGGGACAGATACCTGGCACGTGCTGGTGGGTATTTCAGATAAAACTATCACCGAATTAAAACGTAGCGTATTGATTCGCAGCGCCGCTAACGGCATGCTGATCATTTTTGTGGGCATTATTCTGTCAATCATAATTTCCAGTTCTCTGTCCAGACCCCTCATTCAACTGTCCCATGCAGTAAACCGGGTTTCAAACGGGGAGTTTGCACAGCTTGAGATCCATTCGGAAGACGAAATCGGATTACTTGGCCGAAATTTTAACAACATGTCAATTCGGTTGCAGGCCACGATGAAATCCCTTGAAGACCATCAGCAGAATCTAGAACTTATGGTAAAAGAAAGAACACAGAAACTTGAACAGATCCAGGCTAAACTGGTTAACCAGGCAGTGGAAGCCGGAAGGGCCCAGCTTTCCGCCATGGTGCTTCACAATATCGGCAATGCCATTACCCCGGTCGTTGTCACTGTTGAAAATCTGGGGGACAAGAATTACAACCAAATCTTAAACTACCTGGTCAATTGTTACGATTCACTTGCGGCAAACAAGGAAGAGCTGACAGCCTATGTGACAAATGATTCAAGGGGCAAAGAAATTTTTCATTACATGGGAGATTTAATCCAGACCCTTGAAAAAGGAAGATTTACGCAGGAAGATGAAATCAGAAGCATTAAAACCGGTCTGAACTATGTCGCCGACATTCTTACCCTCCAACAGTCCTATTCATCCAACAGGCCAGAGCCGAAACAAAGAACAGATCTAAGTTCCCTTGTCAGGGATGCTGTGATCATGCAGAAAAGAAGCTTTGACAGGCACGGCATAGCCATTGGAGTTGACTTGTTGAAGGCTCCTCCTGCATTGGTCCTTGAAAAGAACAAGCTTATGCAGGTTGTCATCAACCTGCTGAAAAACAGTCATGAGGCTGTCAAGGCCCATGTGCGCATCAATGAAAATGCCGACAAATGGATTAAACTAAGGGTGGAGTCAGATTCTAAGAATATTTATCTGGCCATATCAGACTCAGGTATCGGTGTGAAAAAGAACCGACAAAAAGCGGTATTTGAATTCGGAGTTTCCAGTAAGGGATCATCGGGATTCGGACTCTATTATTGCAATTCATTTATGCAGTCCAATCAGGGCTGCCTGATGCTGGAAAGTGAAGGGCACCTGAAAGGCGCCTGCGTGACCCTTAGGTTTTTGCTATCTTAGGAATCGTTACAAAATTAAGGAGAGAATCATGCCATTGTCTAGAAGACAATTTTTAAAAGGACTTGGAATCACATCCGTTGTGGCAGGACTGGGCAGCGCGTTGCAGCCCCCAAAGGCCCATGGAGAGGATACGTCTGCCGTGGGAAATAAAAGCATTGGTGTGGAATGGCTCGGGCACGGCAGTTTTATTTTCACCTCTGCAAAGGGGAAAAAAATCCTATTTGATCCATGGTTATCCACAAACCCCAAATGCCCTGCGAGATACAAAAAAAAAGGCGGTTTCGGATCTGTTGATATGATTTTATGGACACATGGTCACGTGGACCACTTTATGCTGCCGGACGCAAAAAAGATCATTGGGGAATACAAACCCAAAGTGATAGCCCCATGGGAGTTGAGCTTTTTTATTAAAGCCGAGATCCCCCAGGCAGCCACCCAAGTATTTTCCCTTGGAAATAAAGGCGCAACAGCCCGGTTTGGAGAGTTGAATATCACCATGACAGAGGCCTCTCATTCGTCAGGAGCACAGTTGACAGGGTTTGAAGGGAGCAACCATTTTGTGGGGGAAGCTGTCGGCTATCTTATTGAATTTGAAAACAGGCTCAAAATCTACCACAGCGGAGATACTGCCCTGATGGGCGATATGAAAACCATTATAGGAGACTTTTACAAACCGGATATTGCCATTTTACCGATTGGCGGGGTTTTCACCATGGGACCTGTAGAAGCAGCCTACGCCTGTTCCCTTATACAGCCTAAGATCGTCATACCGGAACACTTTGGCACATTCCCAGCTCTGGAGCAGTCCACGGAGAGGTTCAAACAGGAGTTGGCCAGGGTTGCCCCCCAGGTAAAGATGCTTGAACTCAAACCCGGAAAAACAGTGATGATCTGAATTTTGACCAAGTTATTTTGTAACGATTCCTTAGCAAATTATTCATTTTTTGAAGCCCCTCATACACCATCGACTATCAAAATGATATCCATATAAATTCGATTATCATTTTGATAGCCGATGATGATACTATGTGTTCATCTTTCATATTCTTATTCTTGTAAAATCAGGTGGTTACAATAAAATTGAGGACATGGCCCTAACCTTGCGTAGTAAATAGCAGGTTTAAATTTAAAGGAGGTTAAGCAGATGGCTAATTCGACAGACAATGAGCCGTATCTTTTTCCAGTATTAAATGAAAGTGGTAAATCGGTTACAATGGCTTCTAAGTTATCTTCTGATGGTGGTGAAGGTGAAGGCCTTGGTAGCGACAAGGTGTTGACCGATACACAGAAGCAAACGGAAGTTGCTTTAGAAGGTGCCACAGCGGAATTTTCTGATACCATTCCAAAACAAATTTATCCGGGTGGGTCTGAGCAAATTCTACTTGTTGATGATGAAAAATATATCATCAAAATAGAAAAAATGATGCTGGAACGATTGGGATATAAAGTCACTTCATTTACAAACGGTACAGATGCCCTTGAAGCAATTTGCAATGATCCCGAAAAATTTGATGTCGTTATAACTGATCTGGTCATGCCAAACATGGCTGGTGATAAATTGGCCTCTAAGATACTAAAAATTCGGCCAAATATTCCGATCATAGTGCATTCAGGTTTCACTGATAAGTTGCCCCCTGAAACCGCAAAAAAGATTGGAATTAAGAAAATCCTTATGAAGCCAATAAAAATGAGTGAACTTGCCCAAACCATAAGAAATGTATTGGATATATAGAGTAAATTCGATTCACCTGGAAGGTGGAAATTAAAATTCTCGGGTTAGAAACATGGGGGAGAGCCGGGGTAAGTGAACCTCCCTCAAAAAATATGAGCAACCCAAATGCACAGGTATAGCCAGTGCCCTGTTTGCATCCATGACCAATTCTTTGGTATCGGTTAGGAGGCGGAGTTCTTTCGCTCTTCTACCTTGAATCTGAGTATGATTGTTAAACAATTTATTAGTATGCTACATTGTAGCATATGATTCGATGCCTGTTTTTTTAAAGGAGCGGATCAAATGGAAACCATATTCAGCAGAACTGTATTTAATCAAACGATAAAGTACAGTTTTTTTGTAAACAAAAGGGATAATGATAAATGAAACAGAACACTATTTTTATGGTTAGCCCGATTAATGCCATCATTGAAGGGCTTTACGAGACATCATTGAGCTTGGGTGAACTCAAGCAGCACGGTGATTTCGGGATCGGGACATTTAACGATTTAAACGGTGAACTGGTCTTGGTGGATGGTGTCGTTCATCAGTTGGATATTAATGGAGATGCCCAGAAAGTGAGTGATCAGGAAAAGACCCCTTTTGCCGCTGCCTGTTTTTTTGAACCTTTCAGTGTTGAGGATATACAGACGCCATTGGACTATCGTGAATTCAATGCTTTTCTGGACCGCTGTCTGCCTTCGCCGAATATGCTGTATGCAATCAAAATTGAAGGTCTTTTCTCCCATGTCCGCACCAGATCGGTACCCAAGACAGATAATCATACTCCTCTTGTCGAGGCAACTGCCCACCAGAAAGAGTCCATCTTTGACGATGTTCGTGGAACCTTGATTGGTTTTTATACGCCCGGATTCATCCCCTCAGTCAATGTTCCAGGATACCATTTTCATTTTATAACTGCTGATTGCAGTCGTGGAGGCCATCTGCTTGAGTGTGTCCTGACCAGCGGTCGGTTATCAATTCAGATCTGTAGCCAGCTCAATCTCAATCTGCCCATGACCCTTGATTATCTGAGTGCCGATTTTCAGCGCGATGCCGAGAAGGACCTGAAAAAAGCTGAACGCTGAGACATTACAATTGGAAGCGTTATGAATGAACACACCCCTCATTACGCCCCCTGGGCCTTGGCAAAATAAAGTGCTAAGGCGTGGCGTCAAAATTAAATCTTCCGGTACAAAATTAACCATCCCAAGTTAGTGGCTATGGATGGGAATGCCACGCCAACTACCTGGGTGGTTTTAATTTGAGACCAGGCCTAACGTTAACCAGCCAACTACATCATAGACTATCATTTTGATAATCGAGGATGATATCGTATCGCCCCTCTTTATGACCTTTTCCTTATAAAATCAGGCAATTATATCGATCTTAACAGGTATGGCCCTAACCTTGCAAAGTAAATAGCAGGGTTGGGACCCTGCAAATGATTGATCCGAAATAAATTCAGGCCAAGAAAGCCCTTTAGAAGGAGGAGGTGCATATGACGACACTATTTATCTGGGATGACTACCAGGTTCACACTAAATGGGATTCCTTCACTTTAAAGTATATCAACGGGTTGGACAAAAGGAAGATGGGCGTTGAGGGAACTGCGGCCAGAATGATTTCAAATACCAACTGGGAGGCGTTTTGCAAAAGGTATACTATTAATGAAGCGGATTGGGAGGGTAGTGCCGCCCTGATGATCTCAGATGACGAGGGAAGTCCATTTGCCGATATTGAAGGAATTGCTGCAATTCTTGAATATTACAAGGAATTAGGCCGGGCATGGCAAATGGCTGGACACGGGAGCAGAGATTACGCTATTGCCCAAAAAAAAATGAAACGACTGGATAAAGTCCTTGCCTCCTGTCTCGTAGATCAATCAGACAACTATGTGAGTACCTTGTCTGAGACGAATCAGTATTATAGCAAGAATATTTGGTCCGATATACTCAGAAAAGGCCGTATTCCGGATCATATTATTTATATCCGGGAAACCCGGGCGCAAAGAGAACAAATGAGAGACTGGTGGTTAAGACAAAAGGCCGAATGGCCCGAAGGAACCCGTTTCAAACCCCAAGAGCCCAATTGTTTCCAAATGGTTGCACACGCCATAATTGAAGGGTTCCAATGTCATCAGTTAATGTTCAGGATCCTATTTTGGAAACTTAAAAAATTCAGGTCTCCTTCTGATATCAGATCCCTGGCCCTTAAAATCGGGCGATGTGCCGAAGAATACAAGGTCTTGTCATGGTCAGCATTTGTGGATGAAATGGTAAAAAAAAAGGTGATCCCAAAGGATATCAGTCTCTTATTGGAAGAAGCCAAAGTTTTTCGCAGAACGCATTTTCTTGAGCCGGTTCTGGGTATCGGGCCGGCAGGGGGTGTGGGCCAAGTTCTTCACGGCAGGCTCCAAGAGGACTTAGTTGATTTTGAATGTACGTATGATAGCAAGCCGACCTCTTATTACCCGCCCCCTGACTGGACGGAAATGTGGCCGGATGATGAGGCGGTCTAACAATAACATGGGGATCCAGCAGAAAAACAATTTTTCCGAAAACAAAAAAGAATTGATTAAACAGACCTTAGAGGTGGCATAGAAAGGAAAAGGGATGAGCGCAAATAGAAGGCTCCTGGTAATTGATGACGACGAAGGCATAAGGGAGACTTACCAAGATATATTTACACCTGTCCCGCCGTCATACAATACCGGTACGCTGCTCAAGGGAATGGCGTTATTTGGTTCAGACCCGGATGATACCGCCGGGATAGAGAAAAAGCAGAGTAAATACTATGAAGTCACCCTTGCGGAAAACGGGTCTAAAGGAGTGGAAGCGGTTCAAAAGGCCCTGGACTGCGGCAAACCCTTTGCGGTTGCCTTTATCGATATGAAAATGCCGGGAATTGACGGTGCCGAAACCTCCAAAAGAATCTGGCAGCTTGACCCGGACATCAAAATTCTCATTGTAACCGCTTACAGTGAGTATACACCCGAAGACATCATTAGCGTCACCAAACGGGAAGATCTGTTTTATCTTCGAAAACCCTTTAACCATGAAGAGATTATTCAATTTGCAAGGGCACTCTCCAACGAGTGGAATCTTGAACAAAAAAAAGAAGCACTGAAAAAAAAGCTGAAACAGGCCAATGAAAACCTTGAGGAAAAAGTAAAACAACAGGCGGCCATGATTGTTCAGGCTGAAAAAATGGCAACTATCGGTTTGCTCGCCGCAGGTGTGACTCATGAAATAAACAATCCCATTACTTTTATCAATGCAAATTTATCAGCCCTGAAAAAATACCTGAAAAAAATTTTCCACCTAAATCAACTTTATGAAACCATGGCAGGGATAGGCTCAGATGATATCCTGCCAGATGATTTCCGGACTATAGTCAAAAGAATCAACCGGTTTAAAGAAGAACACAGAACCGAATTTATCATGGAAGATCTGGAGAATCTGGTCAATGAAACCATCAGCGGTATAGAACGAATCAAAAATATCGTTCAGGACCTGAAAACATTTTCACGGAAGGATGAATCTAACTATACTCTTGTTGACATCAACGAAACCATCAACACCACATTGAAACTTGTCGAAAATGAGCTGAAACAATCGGCAATCATCACGAAAGACCTTGATACATTGCCCCAAATAAAATGTTTTCCCCAGAAAATCAGCCAGGTGTTGCTTAACCTGCTGATCAATGCAGGTCAAGCCATTGAAACCAAGGGTGCCATTGGCATTTCCACTGCCGTGATCACAAATGGCCGCCAAAAAACAGATCAGTTCATCCGGATAAAGATTGCAGATACAGGCCGGGGCATTCCGGAGGAGCACCTGTCCAAACTATTTGATCCTTTTTTTACCACCAAGCCTGTGGGAACGGGAACCGGGCTGGGATTGAGCGTCGCCTACGAAATTATCACGGCCCATAAGGGACAAATTCATGCAGACAGCACTGTAGGAGAAGGCACTTGCTTCTCCATTCTCCTGCCGGTGAACAGAACCGACTAAAACCAAATACCCAGTTAAGGGGTTTTGGAAATAAGTTTCTGCACTTCAGGGTATTTAGATCAAGTTATTTTGTAACGATTCCTAAAGAAAAGGGCAGCACCCATGGAAAGCTTAAGAAAATTTGCAGCCGAGAACTGGATACCATGTGTCAGCGGAGCGATATTGATAGGCTTTCTAACAAGCTTGATGGTGATCAATTACAGAGCCCAGACTAAACTTCAGAAGGCATCCCTGAGACACATGAACGATGACCTTGAAAAGCATGCCTCCTCTGCCAAGTATTATTTTGCAGAACGGAAACAGGATCTGAACTCTTTGTCCCAGGCCTGGGAACTGACAACCTACTTTGCGAAAAACGCATTCGGGCTCTCCAGTGAAAGTGAATTAAAAGCCAGTTTGGTGCAAATCAAAAAGCGGTTTGATATGTTAATACAGAACCGGCAACAAGTTGGAAAAAACGTATTCAGATGCATTGCCCTATATAATATTAACGGGGAAAAACTGATTTTTTCAGGTATAGATCACCCTTTCAACTTCACAGGCAGTTTTACGGAACCGGAGGGCCGTTTCCGGACAACCTTTAAACATCAAACGCTCTCGGTTATTGTAGAAACACCCTATTTTTACAGAAGTGCCTTGAACGTTTTTCAGATTGCCTGCATAAGTCTTGATACCATATCCTTTGATGCGATCCAGCGCGGCCATACTCCGGCACCCCACCCTGTCTTCATCAATTTTAACGGACCGGAAGGGATGTCATCCCATCCGATCCAGCCGCCTGAGATGGTTAAAAAAATGACAGCCATGGAAGAATTGATCCCCACACGGTTTTCCATCCCGGTTTTGAACGAAAGAAACATTGAGTATACTGGTAATAAAATCCGGATCGAGGGCACACCGTTTACCATGAACCAGGCAATTCCGGTCCGGAACTTTGGTTATGACAGTCCGTTTAATCTGTTATTGGCCATG
>PIVQ01001360.1 GCA_003354055.1 Desulfobacteraceae bacterium
ATGATCCCTGAAGCCACTTTTGCCATGCTGGCCTGCGCCCGTCTTGGCGCTGTTCACTCCGTTGTTTTCGGCGGGTTTGCAGCCAACGAACTGGCCACACGGATCAATGATGCAAAACCCAAGGTTATTGTCTCTGCCTCATGCGGCATTGAGGTGGCCAAAGTAATTAAATACAAACCCCTGTTAGATGAGGCAATTGACCTGTCTGAATCCAAACCGGATGCATGTATCATCCTCCAGCGTCCTCAGGCCCAGGCCGAGATGCAGGATGGCCGGGATTTTGACTGGACGGATGTCATGTACCAGGCAACACCTCATGATTGCGTGCCTGTAGAAGCCACAGATCCCCTTTATATTCTGTATACATCAGGTACAACCGGTGAACCCAAAGGGGTTGTTCGGGACAACGGCGGGCATATGGTCGCACTCAAATGGTCCATGAACGCCATTTACGGTGTAGATGCAGGGGATGTCTACTGGGCAGCCTCTGACATCGGCTGGGTAGTGGGGCACTCTTATATTGTATACGGCCCTCTGCTCAAAGGTTGTACAACCATCGTTTTTGAAGGAAAGCCCGTTGGAACACCTGATGCATCGGTATTCTGGCGGATTATATCCGAACACAAGGTAAGGACCATGTTCACGGCGCCTACCGCCTTTCGGGCCATTAAAAGGGAAGATCCCGCAGCCAAACTTATGAGTGACTTTGATCTGTCTGGATTTGAGTACTTGTTTCTGGCAGGGGAGCGGACCGATCCTGACACGTTGTCCTGGGCTGAAAACAGCCTCAAGATACCGGTTATCGATCATTGGTGGCAGACTGAGACCGGATGGGCCATTGCCGCCAACTGCATGGGTATCGAACAATTCCCGATTAAACCCGGCTCACCTACAAAGGCTGTGCCCGGCTGGAACATGGATGTTCTGGATAGCGAAGGCAAACCTGTTGCTAAAGGGGATATCGGTGCCATAGTTGTGAAACTGCCGCTGCCTCCGGGCACCCTGCCCACCCTGTGGCAGAACGATGAGCGGTATAAAGATGCCTATCTGTCCGCCTTCCCGGGATATTATGAAACTTCGGATGCAGGGTTCATTGACGAAGAGGGATACATTTATGTCATGGCCCGTACGGATGATATCATCAACGTGGCCGGACACAGACTGTCCACCGGTGCCATGGAAGAAGCCATTGCCGGTCACCCGGATGTGGCTGAATGCGCGGTCATGGGTGTTGCAGACCAACTCAAGGGACA
>PIVQ01001361.1 GCA_003354055.1 Desulfobacteraceae bacterium
GGATATCCCCTCTTCCACCTCTTCGGGATCAGCACCGGGATAGTACACTGATATTGAAATGGAGTCCTTTTCCATGGATGGAAAGGATTCCTTTATGATCATGACAGCAGCCATGATCCCCACAAAGACCACGGTGAGCAGGAGAATATTGGCAAATACCGTATTTCTGGCAAAGGCGCTGATCAGTGATCTCATGGTTTGCTGTTGTCTCCCGTCGATTCTCCCGCCGGCGTGTCCGCCGGCTTGTCTACAATTCTGAGGGTAGAATTTTCCAGGGGGTCAACCAGACGGGTGGTAATCAGAGAATCTCCCTCCCGTATATCACCGGTCACAAACACCAGGTCGCCATCCGCATACACCTTGGTGATGGCCCGGGTTTTCAACCGATTGTTTTCAGCCACATAAATGGTATTGTCCGTGGTCACCAGCCATCGTTCCAGCCGAAACAACCCGTCAATAGGCTTGCCCGGAATGGAAATCCTGCAAAACATCCCCTCCACCAGGGGCGGGCAATCGGTACATTTATTTTCCCTCGGATCAAACCTGACGGCCAGCGTCATGGTCCGGGAACTTTGGTCAAATTCCACCAGTCTGTCCAATGTGCCGGTCCAGATATGCGCCTTGGTTTCGATCCATTGGATATCACAGGACACGGGTTCGGGCTTGGGAAACCAGCCGGGGGACGAGACCCTGTCCCTGTTCTGAAAGGACAGCCAGCTTGTGGCCTCTCTGGCATCCAGGGAGACAAGGATCTCCATTTGGGAATCATCTGCAAGGGTCACGACTTCCGTGCCCGTCGTGGCATACTCGCCCAGCTCCATGGCGGTGGATTTGATCCGGCTGGTAAAGGCAGCTTTTACCGTGCAACGGGACAGATTGGCCTTAGCCTTATCTACATCTGCTTTTGCAGAGACCACGGCAGCCTCGGCCTCTTTAATTTTCACAGGATAAAGGGATAAGGACCGTTTCATCTGATCATGGGTATCAATCGCAGAGTTCATGGATTGCTCGGCCTGATCCACGGCAGACCGGTTGCCGATACTGTTCTCCTCCAGCAACACCCGCACCCGGTCGTACTCTGCCCTGCCCAGGTCCATTGTCCGGGCAATGGTGGACAGCCGATTTCGATCTGCTACAAATTCCTTTTCAATATGGGTCAGGACCGCCTTTTCCTGGGCAAGTTCGGCACGGAGGTTATCCAGGTTTGCCTGATAGTCCGAAGGATCAATTTTAAAAAGTATCTCTCCTTTGGC
>PIVQ01001362.1 GCA_003354055.1 Desulfobacteraceae bacterium
ACTGTTAGAACTCCAGTAATCATAGTTAAAAGAAGATTTTTTGTCCTAAAGTAGATACCGAGGCATGCGGCGACCCCTACAAGACCCTGCCAACCAGCATTCATTGCACTTGGAACGACGAGCGATACAAGGATTGTTCCTGGTAATGCATCAAGAAAATAGCGTAATGGGCCTGTCTGAGGCAAACGATCTGCCAATAGGAGGCCACCAAAACGAAAAGAGTACGTGATGAAAGATGCTGCCAATATAGCGATTAGTCCGTTTTCAATAAAAAGATTATTTTCCATGTTTCTGATTTCGATCTAATTAAATTTACGTTTCTGATTGATAATTGCGGAAACCATAGCACCACCGATACCTCCTACAACAATATACCATTTGCCTGGTAAAATTTTTTCACATATCAAAGCTAAAACTATTGAAACACCCCAGGGAACAACATCACCCTTTCCTCTCCATAGGCTTAATGTTAATGCTGCAAATACAGCAGTGAATGCAAAATCAAGCGCATACTTTTCTGGTTGGTTAATAAAACTACCAAGTAGATTTCCTGCTAATGTTCCTGAAGACCAAGCACAGAGTAGCAATAAGCCCCCTCCTAAAAGAAAAAAAGGATCAGTTCCTGATTTACGATGCTCGGCAATTGTGACCGCCCAATTTTCATCTGCAACTAAATGCATGAAAAAAGCTTTGTGCAATAATGAATGACCAGAAAAAACTGGTTGTAAAGATGCACCAATGAGCAGATAACGCAAATTGATGATAAAAACAGATATTGATATTGCCGCAACCGAAAGAGGAGCTTGCCACATATCAACCATTACAAATTGTGCTGAACCGGCAAACATCAAAATATTCATTGCCGACATTTCCGCCCAAGTTACTCCTTTTTGAGCGCTCAACACACCTAACACCCCACCATACGTAATGGCACTGATGGCAAGGGGAATATTGGCTATTGCTCCTCTGAATAGACTTGAATGGCTTTGTGTATAAGAGTTGGTTGGTTTGTCTTTTATCATTTCACTAAATTCTCGTTAGGTATCGTTCTCATAATTGATATATAATTAAGTTTTCTGTCTATTCTCCCCTTAATTTTACAGAACATAAAGAATTTTCCATTTAATTAATCTAAGGATCGGCTCCAAAATTACTTGATCTTTTGTTTTCAAAATACCCATTTAAGGGGTTTTGGAAACAAGTTTCTGCCCTTCAGGGTATTTAGATCAAGTTATTTTGTAACGATTCCTAA